>PLWR01000305.1 GCA_003165615.1 Acidobacteriota bacterium
TCCCGAGTTCGTCCCCCAATGACGACCCAAAGCCTCCCCACATTTTGGATTTTGGATTTTGGATTTTGGATTGAGATGAAATTGCAGCACAGTCTCAAATCCAATATCCAAAAGCGCTCAAACCCGACCCCTAATCCAAAATCCAAAATCTAAAATCCAAAATTATTTGAAAAACGCTCAAACCCGGGCCCTAATCCAAAATCCAAAATCTAAAATCTAAAATTAGTCAAAGCGCTTCACCAGCAACACCGCATTCAGCCCGCCGAAGGCAAAGGAATTGGACATCGCAACGCGCACGGGCTTTTCCCGCGCTTGATTGGGCACATAATCCAAATCGCACTCCGGGTCGGGCTGCGTGTAATTCGCCGTGGGGGGAATTACTCCCCGGTCGATGGCCTGAATCGTCGCCGCCATCTCAAGGGCTCCCGTCGCGCCCATTACATGCCCGTGCATCGATTTTGTGGAGCTGACGGCCAGCTTGCGAGCGTGATCCCCAAAAACTTCCTTGATAACCTGAGTTTCCGTGACATCGTTCACGCGGGTCCCCGTGCCGTGGGCATTGATATAGTCCACTTCTTCCGGATTAACCGCAGCTTCCGCCAGCGCCATGCGCACGGCGCGGGCCGGGCCGTCAATGGAGGGCTGGGTAATGTGGCTGGCGTCGGAGCTCATGCCGAAGCCTGCAATCTCCCCATAAATCGTGGCCCCGCGCTGTTTGGCGTGCTCGAGTTCTTCCAGAAGAATAATGGCCGCCCCCTCCCCCATCACCAATCCTTCGCGGTCGAGAGAAAAAGGCCGGCAAGCCTTGCTGGGATCACCATTGCCGGGGGCCAGCACGCGCACCGACTCCCAGGAGCGGATCATCCCGAAAGTTAACGGCGCCTCGGCGCCCCCCGTCAGCATCAAGTCGGCCATTCCATATTTGATGATATGGAAGGCTTCCCCGATGGCGTGCCCGGAGGAAGAGCAGGCCGTGGCGGTGGTGAGCGCCGGCCCTTGCGCGCCGAACTCCATGCACAGTTGCGAGGTGGCCGCATTATGCATGATCTTGGGGATGGTAAAAGGATGCAAACGCGTGGCTTGCTTGGCGTAAAGGTTGTAATAACCCAGATCGAAGGTGGTGGCTCCGGCCATCCCCGTGCCCGTCACCACCCCAAATCGCGGCCGCTCCTCATCCCGCAATTGGATGCCGCTGGAGTCCATGGCTTCCTTGCCGGCGAGCAATGCAAACTGACTGAAACGGTCGAGCAGATCGAGGCGCTTGGCCGGGAAATAGTCGAGCGGATCATAGTCGGGCACTTCTGCGGCGATTTGCACGCTGAGCGCCGAGGGGTCAAATTGCTGGATGCGGCGAATCGCCGACCGCCCCTCGGTCAGCGTTTTGAAAAAACAATCAGCATTCTTACCGGTGGAGGCAAAGACTCCAATCCCGGTGATGACAACTCTCCTCACGTCGGGCCCCTTGAATACCGTGGATTAGCTGGCGGTGGCGGAAGGTTCGCCTTTGGCCATGGCCACCAGGTCTGACACGTCCTTGCCTTCCAGAACGCGGGTGAGACTGTCCACAACCTGGCGGACACTTCTCATATTCTGGGCGACGGTGTCGGGAATGTCGAGCTTGAATTCTTCTTCCAAGGCGAAAAGGATGTTGACGCCGTCCAGCGAATCGATGCCGAGTTCCGCAAACGTCGAGTCCAACGTAATCTTGGTCACGTCCAGGTGCTGCTCACGCGCGATGATCTCAATGACTTTCGGTGAAACGTCCATCTTTACTCCTTATCCTGACGAGAGTTGGATGCAAACCACAGGTGCAAGGCTTCCTTACTAAGAACTGCCGATGGAATTCTGCGCCGCGAGATCTGCTACCGTCTGTAATAATTCCGTAAGCTGAAAGGGTTTATCCAGCAGTGCATGCGCACCTAAGGCCTTCGCCGCTTTCTTTTCCGCGCCGCTCATGAAGGAGGACATCAGGATGATCTCGTGCTTGGAGTTTTCTTCCCGTAATTTGCGCAGGAGCTCCAGGCCGGATTCTTGCGGCATTTGAAAATCGGCGATGACAATGCGGTACTCGAGGTCGCGGCGAAGAACCTCACGCGCCGCGAGTCCGTCGGCCACCGCATGCGGGGCATAGCCGTTCGACTCCAAAACCTCACAAAGGAGGTCGCGACTTTCCTGATCGTCGTCAACTACTAGAATCTTGTCCATATCTACTTGAACATCAAAAGCTTAGGTTCGGCTGCGAGGGGTGGAAATTGAGTGCCAGAACCATGGAATTATAGGCAAGGCAGTGGCCAAGCCCTTACAAGAATTCGTAAGCCTCTGAATTCATTATAGCTTATTAATGTCATTGACTTGAGTGGAGGGAGTTCAGGGTGATTTCAACAATTTGCGTGTAGCAAAATGCCACACTATAGGGCGTTAATGCCCGAAATCTTAACAGCAAAGAGAAACGACGCCATTTTGCCCATAATGTTCCCACTAGCGCTTTACTTCTAAGAGTGGTGGGGATTCTCGGATTATCCACAATCAAAAATCAGCCTGAGGCAATCTGCCACATGTAAAACGAGTTACGCGGAGGGAAGAAAATCCCGAAGTGGGGCGAAAGTGTACCCCTGCTGCCGGGCGCCATCGATGATGGCAGGCAACGCTAAAATGGTGCGGGAGCGATCGATTTCGGAACTCGGTCGAGTTTCCCTTCCATCATGCAACAAAACAACGGCTCCCGGCTTCAGTTCTCGCAAAGCGGCTTCGGTAATTCCCTTCACGTCCTTCTTCCAATCGTATCCAGTGGCGGACCATTGAATTAGGTGCATGCCCCGTTCCAGCAAAGTTGGAATAAGCCCAAACCAGCGCGCTCCGTAAGGCGGCCGAAAAATGTTGGGGCGGAAACCGATGACCTTCTCAATGATGGCCTGGGTGCGATCGATCTCTGCCGCCATGCGCCGCCGGGATTTGAAGCAAACGAACAGATGCGAATAGGTGTGATTTCCAACTTCATGCCCCTCAGCAACCATGCGGCGAACCAGCTCGGGATGTTCTTCAACATTCTTTCCGCAGACGAAAAAGGTGGCGGGAACATGCTGCTGGCGCAGGATGTCGAGAACCTGTTCGGTAAACCGCTCCGCCGGCCCATCATCAAAGGTCAGGGAAATGCGCTTGCCTTCTCGCGGTCCGCGAATCAGCACTGGGCGGAAGAAAGTGGATGAGGGCTCAGCGCAGGCCCACCAGAACCAGAGGCCAAACGCCAGGCCAACTGCGGCAAGGATGAGCACTGCGGTCAAGAGCATGTTCGCTTCCCTGAAGTTCGAAGCTGGAATCTAGAAGTGAGAAGCGGGAAGGAAGCGATCAATCTCCGGGCTCCGCGCTTCTCGATTCTCACATCCTGGCTTCTAACTCCCGGCTTCTGCCTCCTCAGAGAATTCGCAGAAAGTTCAGGCCGGATTCAAGCGCCAGCATGGGGCTGTTGGTAAAGGCGCTTACTTCATAAGGACAGCCAATCTTACACCCCTTGCAGAAGTCCCACAAAGTTGCTTCCTGGGCGATGATCTTCTTCGCCACATCCGACGCGAAAATTTCGCGCAGGGGGGCCTGCGATTTGTGCAGCGTTACGAACGCGCAGGGCAAGTGGACGGAGCCATCGGGCTTCATGGAGATGAGCTTGGAAGGGTGGCGGCAGGGAAATTTGGGCCCGAATCCGCCCATGCGATAGAAAGCATAGTAGTGAGTATAAAAGCGGACGTTCTGAGGATAAGACATGCGCAATTCGCGCAGAAACAATTCCACCCGATCGAGATCTTTGCCCTGCAACTCCGAGTCGGGCAGCAGTTCGCCGTCGCGCATGACGTTGTGGATCGCTTCCGGATGCAGCACCAGTTTGCGTTGCTTGCAGAACTCCGCCACTTCCGGGAGGTCTTCCAGGTTTTCCATATTCACCGCAGCGTTGATCTGCGTGGTAAAGGGCCGGCGTTTGGCCAGCACATAGTCGAGGTTTTCGATGATCCGCGGCAGGCCGTCAACGCCGCGGCGCTTGGCAAACCGCTTGACGTTGAGCGAGTCAATTGAAACTTCCAGCATGTCCAGCCGCGACACGCCCTCCGCGTATTTCTTGATGAGCAAACCGTTGGTGGGCATGGAAGTCCACATGCCCTTGTCTGCCGCATAGGCAATGTAGTCGCTGGTGCTCGGGTTCAGCAGGGGTTCGCCGCCGGAAAAGCTGAGCGCGAAGATTCCCATCTCGCAAAACTCGTCAATGCGCTTGAAGATGCGGTCACGCGTAGCGCGGGTCTGAAGGTCATTGAACTTGCCCTCTTCGCCAAAGATGCAATACTCGCAAAACATATTGCACATCAGGGTAGTTTCAAACATCACCATGTAGGGCAGCTTGAAGCCAGACCAGAGGTGTTTCGCGGCCGATTTGACAATGTACGGATACTTCATTCCATTCCTTTATGAATGCCTCATCCCTCGCCCCATCGGGGAAGAGAGTCATGCTGATTTGTGCCGACACCCCTCGCCCCCTTGGGGGAGAGGGTGGACCGCCACCGGCGCTTTCACCAGCCGGGGCGGGCCGGGTGAGGGGGTCAGATGTGCCGCAACCTCGCCCCGATTCGGCTCGTGACCTTCGATGCTCTTGAATTTTCGTTCGCCCTGATGCGAAGGCCCACTATCCAGAATAGTCGAACTTGCCGTTTTGCGTTCGACTTTTTCGCGCAAGCTCCCCGCAGGGGAATAATATCATTACCGTTCTAAAACAGACCCAGGGGTGTAGAGCATTCTTTTCGTGTGGGCGACCAGCCAGGCAGAACTGTTCCAACATGATCTCCAGACGGCCCGCAACGCTGCGCGCACTTCGGCGGTTAGGCCGTTATACGACCAAGTGGCGTCCACCTGACGTGGCTGGCGCATGTTTTTCAATGTCTGCGGCTTCTAGTGGGGGGGGGGCGCAGACTCCCACGAGCACGGAGTCTGCGCCAGCCCGCGCGTCAAAGTGGATTGCTGCTGAAGTTGCAACGAGCGGCTCGTAAAATCGGAAACCCGCATCGATTCGGAAGAATAATCGCCCCTGCTGCGGTATACTGAGCACATGGCCACCATCGACATTGCCAATCTCAGTTTAGAAGAGCGGCTGCGGCTTCTGGATGAGCTTTGGGAGAGTCTCTCGCAAACGGCTGAGGCGATTCCGCTGACCAGCGCCCAGCGCGAGGAATTGGACCGACGGCTGGNNTGCTCCTCCGCCCTGCCGCGGCTGCCGATATTGAGGAAGCGTATCGGTGGTATGAGCGGCAGCGGGTGGGTCTCGGCGAGGAGTTTCTGACGGTCGTCGATGCGACATTGCGAGACCTTGCTGCGCATCCCGCCGCCTATGGGGTGATCCATCGCGAGACGAGACGCGTCCTTCTCCACCGCTTCCCCTATGCAATTTTCTATCGCCTTTACGACGAGACCGTAATCGTCATGGCGTGCATGCACGGACGGCGCGATCCCATGCGCTGGAAGGGCCGCGCCTGATGTAAGGAAACCTCGGGGGCTGGCGCATCAGAGCAAGATCAGCTCGGCGATTCACGTTTCTGTTCCTGTCCCCAAGATTCTCAACTTATCGACGCCCCTTCGAGCCGGACGAAATCGCAGGGATGCGCTCGCCCTGCGCCAGCCCGCGAGAAACACTCAGGAACGCTTGCAAAAAGCGCCGTGTCGGCGCCAGCCGAGATGACGAAAGACCTTGACACCGCATTATCTATATATGTAGACTTATCACGTTTAGACTCGGTGCCTGTCAGAAAAACAAGGAGGCATTCATGAAATCACTTCGAACGCTTTCACCTGCTGGTTTTCTGGTGCTGGGGCTTTTGGCAGCCTGCTTCAGCACCGGGGTGGCGAGCGGGCAAGACTCCAAGGGGAAATTAAGCGGTTGGGACAATCTCAAATCCCTGACGCCGGGTCAGGAAATTCGCGTCGTGATGAAGAATGTCAAATCCTACCAGGGCAAGTTCGAGTCGTTGAGCGACGACGGAATTACGCTTCGGCAGGCAGCGGGTGAGCAGACGCTGGCGCGCCAAGACGTTCTTCGCGTTTCCAGGAAGGGTCAAAACCAGCGGAAGCGAAACGCCGTGATTGGCGCGGTCGTTGGGGCAGGGGTCGGCCTCGCGGGTGGGCTAGCCGCTAATCATATCATATGGAGCCATGCAAACTGCACCACAGGCCCCCCCTGCGGTTACCCCCCCAATCCGCACTGGGAAATCATCGGTCCGCTTGTAGTTGCTCCGGCCGGCGCCGTTATCGGCGCAGTAATACCGTCGGGTAGATGGCATGAGGTCTACCGCGCCCGCTGATGGCCCGCGGGTGGCGCATACGGCCCGACGATTTTTGACGGGGTGTATGCGACCCGCGGCCTTAACCGTGCCTGAGCGTAACCTTGTGCCTGACTTCCGATGAGCCCTGCTAATATGCGGCCGCCTTCTGCCCGACCGCTTGATGGCACGGCCATCTGCCCGGTCGTTCCGTCCGACGCGCCCAGCCCTTCGCAGATTCATTGCTCCGGTTCGGACTCGCCGGCCGCCAGTTGACGATAGCTCGCTTTGATGTGCAGTCGCCAAACCGTAGATATGGCCCGCGCTGCCCTACTCCCTAATCCCCAACCCCTAATCCCTAATCCCTGGTCTTTCAGACCAGCAACTTATACTTCTCCGCCTTACGGTACAGCGTGCGCCGGTCAATGCCCAGGATTTCCGAGGTTTTCACCTTGTTGCCCCCGGTCACCTTCAGAACGTGCGCCAGATAGCGCCGCTCCACCTCTTCCAGGGAGGGCAGCTCCGCATAGAAATCTTCCACCCGCTTGATCTCGCGCGTCTGGGTGCGCACCTTGTCAGGCAGGTCTTCCGGCACAATCACCCCCGTGCGGTTCAGCGCCACGGCGGATTCCAGCGCGTTTTCAAGCTCGCGCACATTTCCCGGCCAGGAGTAGGTCATCAGCGTGGAGAGCGCCTGGGGGGAGATGGAAAGTGCGTGCTCACGCTCGCGGCCCATCTTCTTTAGAAAGTGTTCGACGAGTAAAGGGATGTCATCCAGGCGCTCGCGCAGAAGCGGGATGTCAATCTCGATCACGCGCAGGCGGTAATAAAGATCCTGGCGGAACTTCCCTTCCTCGACGCTTTCCGCCAGGTTGCGATTACTGGCGGCGATGATGCGCACATCCACTTTCACCACTTCATTGCTGCCGATGCGCCGCACTTCCTGTTCTTCCAGGGTTCGCAGCACTTTGACCTGGAGGCCGGGGCTCATCTCGCTGACCTCGTCCAGAAAAACCGTTCCCCCGCTCGCCTCCTCAAAAATACCGCGCTTGTTTTCCGTTGCGCCAGTAAAGGAGCCGCGTACGTGCCCGAAAAGTTCGGTCTCGAGCAGGGTTTCAGTAAGCGCGCCGCAATTCACGGCATAGAAACATTGCTCGGCGCGTGGACCGTTGTAGTGAATCGCCTTCGCCACCAATTCTTTTCCCGTCCCGCTGGCGCCATAAATCAGAACGGTGGAGCGCGAGTCGGCCACCATGGCGATTTTCTTGTAAATCTCCGTCATCTTGGCGGAATTACCCACCAGGCTGGAGAGCTGCACCTGGGTTCCCAGTTGCCGCTTCAGGCTGCGATTCTCCCGCAACAGTTTGCGGTTCCCCAGCGCCCTCTGAACCTGCAAAAGCACTTCATCTATTTTAAAGGGTTTGGAAATGTAATCGAAGGCGCCGGCTTTCACCGCTTCGATGGCGGTTTCCATGGAGCCAAAGGCCGTAATCAGGATGACCTCCGACTCCGGTTGAACCGCTTTATAGGCCCGTAGTACGTCCAAACCATTAAGGTTTGTCCCCAGGCGCATGTCGCTGATGATGACATCGAAGAATTCCCGTTTGCCAATCTCCATGGCTTCTTCGCCGCTGCCGGAGGTGTTCACGCGATAGCCCTCTTCGCTCAGGACTTCGCGCAGCAACTCACGCGTGTCCTCATCGTCGTCCACAACCAGAATGTTTGCGGGGTTTTCGTCGCTCGTCACTGGTTACTTGTCCTTTGTCACTGGTCACCACAAATTCGGTAATCGTCAATCGAAACTCGAAGATCGAAACTCGAAAATTGCGGCGAGTTTCAAATTTCGATTTTCGAATTTCGTGTTTCCGTTGCTCATCCCTCGTCACTTGTCACTCGTCACTGCCGCCAGCGCCGGCGCTTCCACTTTCTCGCGGCAATCCAGCGGCAGCCGGATGGTAAACGTGGTCCCGCGGCCGGGTTCGCTTTTCGCGTGGATGGTCCCGGCGTGCTGGCGAACAATCTGGTCGCAGATCGCCAACCCCAATCCCGCGCCTGTTCCGATTTGCTTGGTGGTAAACATGGGATCGAAAATGTGCGCCAGGGTTTCACGCGGCATTCCTGTGCCTGTATCCGCGATGACCACTTCCACTACCGGAGCCGTAGCGCCGGGCTTCAGCCCGGCAGCGGAAAGCGCCGGTGCCGGGCTGAAGCCCGGCGCGACGTTCGGCTCCTCCGGGGCGGGCGCCCGCAGCTTGATGTGTAGCTCCCCGCCGCGCGGCATGGCATCGGTGCTGTTATTGATCAAGTTCAAGAATACCTGGTGCAGGTAACCGGAATCACCGTAAATCTGCGGGCAGTTCTTGGCCAGGTTCATTTGCACGCGGATTTTTCTCAGCTCCAGGACCGGCGACGAGAGCAGGAGGGAGTCTTCCAGCACATGCCCCAAGTCCACCAGTTCCAGCTTCAGTTCATACTTGCGAGTCCAGGAAAGTAATTGCCGCACCGTTCGAACAATGTTTTCCACCTGCTTTTCGATAACGAGCAGCCGCCGGGTGGTAGCCTCATCATTGCTCTTGCGCCGCGCCAGCAACTGCACNNAGGGGCGTGCCGATTTCGTGCGCCAGGCTGGCAGCAAGCTGCCCGGCCACCGCCAGGCGCTCCGAGCGCGCCAGGTTTTTCTGCGTCTCGAAGAGTTCCTCGTTGATGCGCCGCAATTCCTCATTCCGCCGCGCCACCTCCCCGGTGGCTTCCTCCACTTTGCGGCCCATTTCATTGCTGAAATTCTCGATGCGCCGCAGCATGCGGTTCAGGTGGGCGGCCAGCAATCCAATCTCATCCCAGCTCTGCAGCCGCGCCCGAACGTTGAGCTGTCCTTCTTCCGCCGACTCCATGACCCGAATCATTTCCTTCACCGGCCGCCGGACGGCGCGCAGGAAAAAGAAGTGAATAACCAGGACCACCACCACAAAGCTTGCCAGCATCAGCAGCAGGTTGCGCAGCACCAGGTTCCAGGTAACGGCGTTCAAGCTGGACCGGGATACGGTGAGAATCAGGCAGCCGATGGGCTCGCCTTGCGCGCTAATGGTCGTGCTGATGATCCACGACCGGCTGTCTTCAGTTTCAATGCTCTCCTGATCGTCATTCGGCCGCCAATACTCGTTGTAATTCTCCACATTGGGAATGTGGTCGAGCTCCAAATGCTGGCCTAGGGGATTGGTGGTGGCCACCAGGCGATGGTTGTGGTCGTGCGCGTAAACATCCGCCTGGATGATGCCCGGCGAATCATGCTGCAATTGGCGCAGAGCCGGAATGAGATCGTCGGGCCTTGCCAGCGCGTCAGGAGCGGCCATCTGGCGAGCCGTCTGGCGAGCCTGCGACAGAGCCTTGCGGTAAAGTTCGCCTTCCACCGGATCACGCGTCAGGAAAGTGGCGATGAGGGTCGACACTCCGAGAACCACCATGACGGTGGCGGCAATGATACCGATGATCTTGACCTGTAAACTCAGGCGCCCAAACATCCCATGCCCCCCGCGCATACCCAACCTACCATTGGTTATGGAGGAAGGCAACCGGCGGCAGCGGCGGCCAGCAACTTCGGAATTTCCACGAA
>PLWR01000051.1 GCA_003165615.1 Acidobacteriota bacterium
ATGAACTGCAATTGAAACTGAAGGAAGGCGACATCGCTCCACCGTTCACGGCGGCAACGAATGGCGGTGGGAGGATTTCGCTGTCGGATTACAAGGGCAAGAATGTGATTCTCTATTTTTACCCTAAGGATAGTACACCCGGCTGTACGAGGGAAGCCTGTGCGTTTCGGGATCACTGGGAAGAATTCAAGAAGAAAGGGGCAGTCGTTCTGGGCGTGAGCACGGACAACCCAAAGTCACACGACAAATTCGCGGAGAAATACAAACTGCCATTCACGCTGCTCGCCGATGAGGACAAGAAAATCGTGGAAGCTTACGGCGTCTGGGGGCCGAGGACTTTCATGGGGATACACTATGTTGGGACAGCACGGGTGACGTTTTTGATCGGGCCGGACGGCAGGATCAAGAAGGTTTGGCCGAAGGTGAAAGTCGCGGAGCACTGGGAGGAAGTGCTGGCGGCGCTTTAACCTTAATCCGACGTTCTTGGCCGGCATTATGGAATCGGCCGGCATGAAATCCATGGAGATGAGTCCTGTCTTCGTGGTGGCCACAGTCAATGACGTGTCCCAACTTCCGCCCGAGATGCTCAGGAAGGGACGCTTCGATGAGCTTTGGTTCGTCGATCTGCCCAACCAGAATGAACGGGAGGCGATCTGGGGCATCCAGATTGCAAAATATCATCGCAATCCGAAGGACTACGACAACGCCCAAGTGGCTCGGGCGACGGAGGGGCTGGAGGGAAGCGAGATTGAAAGCGGCTTTACGGACGCCTCGTACCTGGCCTTCGACGGCAACCGGGAGCCTGCGGATTTCGACGTGGCGCGGATTCTCACGGAATTTGTGCCGTTGTCCAAGTTGATGGCGGAGCAGATCACCGGGTTGAGGAATTGCGCGAAGGGGCGGGCGCGGTTGGCCACGTCGGCGCGGCAGGAGGAGGTGAGACTGAGGGGAATCGCGGCGTGAGGGTAGGAAAGAGGGAGTTCGCCTTTGGGCGGGCTCCTTTCTTTAGGTGTGAGGTGAGGAAACCACCTGCAATGAACTTATTGGCAGACCACCAATCGCTCATTCATGTTAGCTCCGATCTGCTTGGGAGGTCATTGGTGATGACATGCCAGCAATGGATGGGTTCCGAGGACCCTTTAAGCGACAGTTTGCCTGCATCCTGAAATAAGAATTGTTTCCGTTCGGAAGGGGCGATGCTCTGAAGAACACTCCCGCTGATACAAATCCCGCCTGGTTGAGCAGCTTCTTCGAGCCTCTTTGCGACATTGACAGTGGCACCCTGAAGATCACCACCCCTGACCGCATTCACGTCACCGGTGTTGATTCCAATGCGGACTTGAATCTGGATTGCCTCGTGGCGGTTCAGCTTTGCCACTTCTTCTTGCATGCTGAACGCGCATCGCAATCCGTCGAGAGCTGAATGAAAATAGACCATGTAGGAATCCCCGATTGTTTTTACGAGATTTCCTTCGTGCGAAAGGATGCAGGCGTCCATCACCGCGTTGTGTTGTTCCAACATTTTCAACGTTGCAGGCTCATCCTGGTCCACCAGCGTACTGAAGTCTTTGATGTCAGTGAAAATGACGGTGAGGGTGTGGCGGCCGGGTGCTATTCCCAGACTTGAGGCATTTGGACTGTTCGTGCGTGGGGACACCTCCTCGCCATTCTCTGGCGCTGCCGGCAGCGACGTCACCGACCCCGACTCGCAAACCGTCTTTACCAGGCAATCACCCGGCAAAGAGCGCGTCAACAATTCCCCGACGTGCCGCTTCAGTACCTCCTGCATCGCCCCGCGCACCTCCACCCCGTGCCGCCGCTGCAATTCCAGCAGTCTCGCTGCTGCGCTCGCCTTGTTTCCGTCCAAATACCGTAGCACATCCGCCACCTGTGGGAACACCGTCAGCAACTGGCCCACGTCCTTAATATTCAGGACCTCATTCGCCCTCTCCAAGTATGCCGCCCCCATCATCTTATCTGCATTCTTCGGTCGCGACTGCGTGAAAATGTCCACCTCGTAATTCTCCTTCGAATCAAATTCGTCTGCCTTCGCGGCAATGATTCCAAACCGCCGGTCAATGCACTGCGAACACACCCCACAATGAGGGAACTTCAGCGTCGCCTCCCATGTGTGCGCACAGCTAACGGACGGAGTAATCATCGGCCCACACTTTGCGTCCAAAATTCTCTGAATAACCTGCCCCTTCGTTTCCCACATGAACGGGTTGTCCACCGTGAACGTTTCGCCTGCGACCAGCGAGAGCAGCGACTGAAATCCCCGCAGCACCCGCGGGTGTGTCGTGCGAGTCGCCCGCCCGCCCACCACTTGGGCGCACACTGGCAGGTTCAAACTCACCACCCCGTTCTCGTAGAATCTAACGTTGTGCAGACCGACCATACGCGCGACCGTGGCCCCCAGTGCCACGTACAGGAAGGACCGGCTCCGCTGGGTAGACTCCCGGCCCAGCTTCTTATCCTTGTTGATCCGCACGGCAATGTGTTCAGGTTTGGGATACCCAGCTTTCTCCGCAAGCAGCCGCTCAAGCTCACGATGTTTACTGTTGTGCTTTTCCGTCGAACGATGGTTCACCAACACGATGCGCTGCTTCCGCACAATTGCCTCATCAATCGCCCCAGCTAGAGAATCCAGTCCCGCCGAGAACAGCATCACCTGATCCGGCTGCCCCAGCCCCCCACCGCCACCGTCTAGTTTCAGGTACATCTGGAAAGGCGGAGGGTCATTGGCCGGGTAGAACGTGAATTCATAATAGTCATCTGAAAGAAAACCCAGCGTTGCGCACAGTACCCGCTTCATTTCCGCCCCATTCCAAAGGTCCGGCGCCCGCACCGGCACATGAAACTCAAACGCCCGCCGCCAACTCCCGCCGAACGTGTCCACGTCCTTTCCCCCGCGGCTTACAGCCTGGTCTGCCACATAAACATACGTCGCAATCTCCAGCAGGTCGTGGAATGCCGGAGGCACATCGCGCCTCAACCGCTCGTGAATGTCCTCGATCTCCAATTTTACATTCGGCTTCCCGTTTCGCCCCCACAGATCCAATTCCACTGCACCAGCCCCAAGCGGGAGCGCACCGGTCAGTTTCACTCCACCGCACAAAACTACACGTTCAGTTGCCATCGAGCGTATTCCTTTCTGCAAGTTCAAGCTGTATTTTCCGAATCGCATTCCAACCGAATCCCTCGGAAGACTCCCGCGAGATGTTGCCTTTCTCCTCGAAACGGTGTTTCGACAGCCACTCCCCGCAAAAACTTTCCACAATCAGCGACGCCTCCTCGCAATGCTTCCGCATCCCGTCCTTGAACTGCGCCACCTGGTTCGTCGTCACAAACCGGTGCCCCTCGCCGACTTCCGTCCCCAGGGTCTTGCTCAGGAAATAATTCAGGAACTCACACGTCAGCCTGCCAAAGAACTTTCGCCCAAACGCGCCAAACTCCTTCTCCCGGTGCAACGGCCCAAGCTGGGCCGTCAAATCCTCGCGCTTCGCGTCGAACAGCGGCATCCCTTGCCGTGTCAGGTAATCTGATACCGTCGCCACCAGCGCCCCTTTCGCAATTTCTCCCCAGTCCGAACGCTGCCCCTTTCCCTCCATTCTCCGATCCAGCGCCTCAGTCAGTCCTGCCGCCAAATCCGCCACGGACCCGCCTGCCGCCAATTCCACCCCGACCGCAGCCATGTGCTCCGCCGCATCTTTGGTTGTCCCGGCCAGAGCCAACTGCACCATGAGGTGAACCGCTTCCCGGAAACCTGGGTCATTCTGGGCGGCGTTCAGCGCCCGCTGAGCGGCCTGTAGGGTGGCATCCGCCACCTTCGACACGTCCGCCCCATCAGCGATCAGCTTCACAACCTTCTTCCAAGGTTGTGTCATCGGCAGCTCGCCTAGTCGCTGGTGTCCCATACCCTCCTATAGTTGGTGCCGGTACACAGTCCAGTCGCGCCCCAACAATAACTTGGACCTTTGAAATTTCATCGGCGACCCAAAAATACTCTGCCGAAATTGCCGCCTGCCCTCTCCGCTCTGCGGAAAAGACCGGCCCGAGGCGCGCCCTAAATCAAAGCGCCTATCGGACTGAGGAGCGCGAATTCGACGCCCGCCCCTCAATCAATACCCTACGATGCTTGTACATTACAGGAGGAGCCGCGATAATGCAAAACAAACCCAATGATGACTTCTAATCATATATAGCTGGTGCGGCAGCCAAAACATGTACACCCTCCGCCAGGAAGCCCCGATGTCCCGCCGGACCTCGATAGGGCGGAAAAAGGAGACCGCCTTCCGGCGGGCTCTTTTTTAGCTGTGGTGTGAGGAAAAGCACCTGTAATGAACATATATTGGCACAAAACGGCGGTCCCGTATTGTTCGCGCAAACTCTGCTGGCCAGCATTGCCGGAGCCGCCTCAGTGATAGGGAACTGGGTAAGCCAGCCTCGAAAGGGAGCCGTCGTCAGGCATGAGGCACGCAGCGACACACATTCCGGTTCGGGCGGAGAGGCGCGACGGGCGAATGCGAGCGATTTGATTACTATCGCGTGCCAAAGAATGACGACTATGGCGGGTTTGACCAATTGGTGTCCTCCACCTCAACGCGGTCATAACAGAAGAAATCATATCCTGTAGCCTTCGAGGCTCTCTCAGTTGCACAGGACGGCTGCTCGTGTCGAGCCTCCATGTTGTAAATAAACACATGAAAGCCAGCCGTGATGTCAAGCCCAGTAACCGTCCATCGTGGCCCGCACACATAATCAATCTCACAACAACTTGAGAACAAGCGCATCGCCACCTGACGAAGGCCACCGCGGCAACAGCCAAGAAGAAGGATGCTTTCCCGGTTGAGGCATTGGGACTCGCAGAGTGCGAGTGCGAACTGCTCCCACTGCATCACCGTACTGCCGTCCGATTCACCAAACCCCGACAAGTCAGCGTGGGCACCTATGTAGATGTAGTCGAATTTGCCGTGTCCAACCATCGCAGCCTGAAAGCTGGCGGGGTGTGTTAGGTCAAATGTTTCATGGACCATCCCGAACATTTCGGCGATTGTCTTTAGGTGATCGACTTCCGCAGCGCACACGTCTCTGCTGGCTTTAAGGATGAGTAACTTTTTGGGCATAAGCAAGTTGTGAACCTCACAGCCTTGTCTTCCCCTCCGCCCTCGCCTTCGCCCATCTCAGTTTGGCCGCTGCTGAAAGTTTGGCCCGCACCTCCGGACTGCTGCGCCAATCCTTCCTGGCCGGCTTGGGTGTTGCAGATGTGCCTTTGACCTTCGCCCACCTCGCTTTGCCCGCGGCACTCATGGCCGCCCTTCCTGCCGCGCTTATTCGCCTCTTGCGCCTTTTGGCCGGTTTGAAATCCGTTGACCCGGTCACCTTAATCTTGGCCCATCTGGCTTGTTGCGCAGCCGCCATCCTTG
>PLWR01000327.1 GCA_003165615.1 Acidobacteriota bacterium
GCTCAAGGTTGCAGTCCGTCATTCGATGCAAATAACCCGTAATTATGGCTTATTTCCGGCATTTTTGCAAGGGTCAATTGGCGAGGGCGTCTATAGTTTTTCCCCATGTCGACGCGTCGACATCAAGAAAAGTGACAAGCAAACGAAAGACGAAAATCGAAACTCGAANNACTCGCTGCGATTTTCGAGTTTCGAATTTCGGCCCTGCCGGCTCGACACTTTTCATTGCCCCGGCGTCTCACCACTCACCGCTAGCCACTAACCACTGCACTTCTCACTGCTTCTCCGCGATTTCCGCAAAATGCGCGATTCCGGAAAACAGCTCGTCCAACTTTTTCAGCAACCGCAGCCGGTTCTGCCGCACTTCCCGATTCTCCGCCATCACCAGAACCTTATCAAAAAATCGGTCCACCGCCGGGCGCAGGGTGGAGATTTCCTCCAACGCGCGCCGGTATTCCCGGGCGGCACGCCGGCGTTCAACTTCTCCGGCAACCCTCCCGTAGGCATCGGCGAGGTCTTTTTCCTGAGGCTCAGTCAGAAGTCCAGACACAACCTCGCCCGCTTGCCAGTCAGCCGCCGTGGCGGATTTCGCCAGGATGTTGCGAATCCGCTTGGCCGCGGCCGAGAGGGCTTCGAAATCCTCACCTCCCCGCAACACTTCCATTGCCTCGGCGCGCGCCTGGGCATCGGCAGGCTGCTCGGCGCCTGCCGCCACCACGGCTCGCACCGTGTCGTAGCGGAAGTGCCGAACCGATTCAAAGTAGAACCGCAGGCGTTCGGCAAAGAAATCCAGCACCCGTGTCACAACCTCTTCCCGCGGCTTGCGCCATTGAATATCCAGAACGTCAATGGCATTAACAACAATTTCTTTCAGATTCAAAGCAAGCTTATTATCAAGTAATACTTTAATTATCCCATTGGCCTGTCTTCGCAGCGCAAAGGGGTCGCTCGATCCCGTAGGTTCATACCCTGCGGCAAAGCCCGCCACAACGCTATCCAATTTATCGGCAAGTGACACAATCGCGCCCACCAGGGTGCGGGGCGAATCGCCTTCCGCCCCTGCCGGGAGGTAATGATCGTATATGGCTGTCGAAACTTCTTCCGGTTCCCCTTGAACTTTTGCGTAGAGCCCGCCCACGATGCCTTGCAATTCCGTGAATTCCTGCACCATCTGTGCGGTCAAATCACACTTGCAGAGTTCCACGGCCTGCAGGACATGGGGGATTTGGTCCGCCTTTATTGCGCTGCACGATTCAAGTGCTGCACAAATATTTTGCGCTATGGCGATCATCCGTCTAACCTTAGCGCCATAGCTTCCAAGCCGGGCCTGGTACGTAACCTTGTCGAGAAGCGGGATCCGATCACGCAGTGGAATCTTCTGGTCAGCATTCCAGAAGAACTCGGCGTCGCGGAAGCGGGCGGTGAGCACGCGCTGGTGTCCCTGGCGAATCAGTCCCTGCTGATCCGAGGGCATATTAAGGACCGCCACAAAATGGGGAGCCAATTTGGGTTGGTCATTGGGCCGAGCGCCACTCGGCCCTGGTTCTTCCACGGCGAAGTACCTTTGGTGGTCGCGCATCACGGTGATCAGGATTTCCCGCGGCAAGTGAAGAAAGCGCGCGTCAAAACTCCCCAGCATGGGGCGAGGGCATTCGGTGGAATTAGCAATCCAATCCGCAAGCCATTCGTCCTGGACGATTTTGCCGGCAGCCTCGCCCACCACTACCTGTGCTTCTTGAATGATGCGATTCCGACGCTGGTTAAAATCAGCTTCCACATCGTATTGAGACAGTTTCTTCGCGTAATCCTTGAAGCCCTTGACCGCTATCGCTTTGGCGGACTTCGCCCGATGTCCGAAGGTGAAATTCCCAGCCTTTACGCCCAGGACGTTGAAATCGACGGTGGTTGCGTGCTTCCCTTCTCCCAGAACGGCCACGATCCACCGAATGGGCCTGACGAAACGCCGCGCGGACTTCTCCGTCCAATACATGCTCTTGGGAAAGGTCAATCCGAGGATGGCGTCAGGCAGAATTTCGGCAAGAATCTCAAGGGCTGGGCGCCCCGGAGTGCTTTTCCTGAGGGATAGGTATTCCCCCTTAGGCGTTGTAGTGCGGGCCAAATCCTCAGTGCTTGCGGAGTTCTTTTGGGCAAAGCTTTCCGCCGCACGTGTGTACCTGCCCTCCGCGTCGACGGCGACTTTGACAGGGGGGCCCAGGATCTCTTTGACCTTGCCCGGCTGCTGGGCCATCAAAGCGGAAACGCAAACCACCAGGCGGCGGGGAGTGGAATACGTGCGGACGCCTGGCGCTCGGGTTTTCTTTGTGGCTGTATCCGGTCCGACCAACCCGGCATGGAGAAGCGCCGCCTGAACGCGCTCACCCAGTCCTTTTTCGGCGTCGCGCAGAAAGCGCGCCGGGATTTCTTCACAGCCGACTTCAAGTAATAGCGGCAGGGTGATTGATGACGGACGGGTTACGATGGACGATTGGGGTGCTTCGGCGATTGCCGATTGCCGATGGTCGATTGCCGATTGTTCCTCTTCACAGGTTACGGATGCGCTCAAAGGCGCTGTCATTCTGAGCCCGTCTTTTGGGCGAAGAACCTCTGTAGTTAGTCCCTTCGCCAATCCCCGCGAACTGCCGGGGTCCTTCGCTGCGCTCAGGATGACAGGGTGGGAGAATTTTTCCGCAGCGCGTTCGGTCGCCGGGCCTTCGCGAGTTTCGAGTTTCGAATTTCCAATTTCGCTTTTCGCGTATTGCCTCTCGTCCGTCATTCTGCCACCTTCGCGGCAGGCTGCCGGTCGAGGAAGATGGCGGCGATCTCACACGCCAGTTTGCGCACCCGGGCGATCAGGGCCACGCGCTCCGTTACGCTGATGGCGCCGCGGGCGTCGAGGATGTTGAACAGGTGCGAGCACTTTAAAGTAAGGTCAAAAACCTTGCGCAGAGGGAAGCGATTTTGATATAAAGTTAAACTTTCAATACTTTCCCTAATTGGCTCTTGCAAAGGCTGTTCTCCAGATACATTAATGCGAGGATATTCTCCCAGCAGGCGCGCCGCCTCGCCTTCGTAAAGGTCCAGGAGTTTGCGGCACACGTCGGTATCCGCAGCCTCGAAGTCATAGACGGAAAACTCCAGTTCCTCCTCGTGGCGCATATCACCGTAGGTCACGCTATCGTTCCACCGAATCTGGTAGACGTCCTCGACGTTCTGGAGGAAGGCGGCGATGCGCTCCAGCCCATAGGTCAGCTCGACGCTGATGGGCTCCAAGTCGATCCCGCCCGACTGCTGGAAGTAAGTGAACTGCGTGATCTCGAGCCCATCAAGCATCACCTGCCACCCAATGCCCCAGGCGCCCAGGGTGGGGGCTTCCCAGTTGTCCTCTTCAAACTNNAAGTAAGTGAACTGGGTAATCTCCAAGCCGTCGAGCATGACCTGCCAGCCGATTCCCCAGGCGCCCAGGGTGGGAGATTCCCAGTTGTCTTCCTCAAAGCGGATGTCGTGGAGGCGAATGTCGATGCCGATGGCCCCCAGGCTTTCGAGGTAGATGTCCTGGATATTCCCGGGCGGGGGCTTCAGGATCACCTGCATCTGGGTGTGCTTGAGCAGCCGGTTGGGATTCTCACCGTAGCGGCCGTCGGCTGGGCGGCGGGAGGGCTGCGGGTATGCCACGCGCCAGGGCTGCGGCCCCAGGACGCGCAGAAAGGTCTCCGGACACATGGTGCCCGCCCCCACTTCCACGTCGTAGGGCAAGGCAATCACGCACCCCTGCTCCGCCCAAAAGCTGCTGAGGCAGAAGAGCATGTCTTGAAAGGACAGGGGAGCGGCCTCCCTTGCCGATTTTTTTTTAGCTTTGGTCAATGGCACTGGAATTGTCCTTTATCCGTTGTCAGTTGTCCGTGGTCCGTTGCCTATCCCCCATTCCAGAGATTGAGTGAAATGGGGTCCCTCTGGGGGAGCAGAGGAGTTACAGGGCAGTTGCACTGGCCACGGACAACGGACCACGGACAGCCTTTCAGACTTCTTCTTCCATCATCTGCCTTGTCACCAGCTTCCGCTCCGTGTGGCTCTCGATGACCTCTTCGAAGAAGTGGCGCGCCTCTCGGCAGCCTGGGGGAGCCTTTTCCTGCGCCAGCCACTTTTCCAGAGGCACGTGGCAGGCGGTTTTGACCATAGCCAGGATGGCAGCCGAGACCCGCTGGCCGCCCGGGTGCCTGCAATCGCGGCAGAGCAGCGATTCTGAGCCACGGGCGTAGTAGCCACCCTCTTCCCCGAAGGCGCGGCCACAGGAGGCGCAATTCTCAAAATCCGGCAGAAAGCCGCCCAGCCGCACCATCCAGTAGTCGAAATAGAGCAGGGGGCGATTGACTTCCCCGGAAGTCTTGAGCGCCCGCAAGACGGCCAGCAGCAGGCGGAAAGTGCGCTCATTCACCTCGCGTTCGGGCAGCAGCCGCTCCCCCACCTCAGCGAGGTATTGCGCCGCCAACTGCACGCGGTAGTCCGCCTGCATGTTGAAGAACGACTCCATGAGCTCGACGGAATTCAGGTGCAGCAGGTCGCGGTTTTCGCGCTCGAAGATCTGAATCCGCACATAGCTCAGGGGTTCAAGCGTGCCGCCATAGCGGCTCTTGGGGCGCAGGGCGCCGCGGGCCACAGCCCGCAAGCGGCCCAGTTGCCGCGTAAAAAGCGAAGCAATCTTGTCAGCTTCACCCAGGCGGTAAGTACGAAGAACGATGGCTTCCGTTTCGCGCAGAGGCATTCGATGGCCAATGTCGACGCGCCGACAAAGAAAAAAGGTTAGCACACGCGGCCGCCGGCGGGAAGAAAAAAAGCAGCCCCTGCTTCCTTCACCGCCGGGGCGCGAAAGCGCTGAGGTCCGAATACCCAAAACCTTTCTCTGCTCCTCAGCGCCCCTGCGGTGCAGGGTGGGAGGGATTTTTCGGGCGGTGTCGCCAGGAACCCTCCATCTCGCTTCCGGTACCAAGGAGTAGCAGATCCATTGATAATGTCCTAAGCAATATCCTCAGTATAGAAAAACCATTGGCGTGTATTTTCAATGATTTATAAACCAAAAAAATCTAAAACCTTAAGACCTGTGGAAATCTTTGGGGATTTTGTGGATAACATATTATGTTAACTAGAATGCCCCAGCTATAAACATTATCAGACGTGGCTGTGCATAAGCCGACTTTTCAGCACTCCACACCTTCCGCGTCCAGAAATTGCCCGCTATCCCGAATGTCGTCGCGTCGACTTTCCCCTTATGAACGGTCAGGCCGTTTTGGATCTGTTTTAATCTTTTTTGGGTTGTCTGTTTTTGATTGGCCGCACAGCTTAAAGTATGCTACCCTCTGCGCCAAATCCGCGGCTACGGTTGCAGACGGTGTTTGGTCAAGATGGTGCAAACTGCCAAAAAGGAGACGTCATGACCACCCAAGAAATGAAGCAAGCCATCACCATCAGTTACGACGAATGGATGAAGCACACGGCCCTGGGGCCGTTTTCCCGGCGGAGCGAGACGATGCGTGGGATCGATCAGGCCTTGCAGCGGTTCCACCAGAATCCGTCCGATAAATCGTTCGTCGAACTGAGGAGGATTTTTACCGACTGGACTACTCGCATGAAGGAGGACATTGCATCTCGCAACAAGATTTCCAGCGGGTACCCGAAGGGTATTATCACCGAGTTACAAGATCAGATCGCGCGGGTGGACGCCTCCCTCACCCGCGAACTGATGGCAGACCCCAAGAAGTGGGAGGCAATCCAGGCGTTTAGGAAAGCCGAGGGGGAAGCCCTGAAGAACATCTTTCAGAACCGGTCCCTGGAATTTAAGGACAAGATGTGGAAGCCCAACCTCGTCGCGAGCGTGAACACATGCATGTTGCCTGCCGCGTTTGGCGGGCTGGCGGCCAAGAAACTGGCAACTGGGGTCGACCTCCACACGGGTGAGGTCTCTGCTGCCGTGAAGAATCTCCTCGGTAACCAGAGTCCCTCTGCCCTGTTTAAACACCTGGGCGCCGGTTTTCTTGACAAGTTCGTGCACGCGTCGGGAAACATCGTCAGCGCGGCGTTCGCCCCAGGCCTGTTCCTCGCCGGCATCCTCTCGGCGGCATCACAAATCAATGACCGTTTGAAGATGAACCGCGAGCGGTTGATGTTCAGCCCCGGCCAGGCGGACGCGGCGCTGAACTGCATCATCCGCCTGATCGACCGCGACCTGGTTGTGACCGGCATCAGCCTGGGTGAGAAAGTTGCTCAAATGGTCGCCGGTGGCTTCGGGGCAGTACCTATTTCGGGCGCCGTTAACGCGGTCGTGGACTTTATGGTGAATTTGCGCCTCTACGCCACCATGGCCCAGGAGATGGAGGACGGAAATATGCTGCTGCGTTCAGGCCGCCACAACCTCGACCTGTTCAATGCATCACCCCTGCTCGGCTGCTATTTCATCGTCATGGCCGACGTCGGTGTCTGGCTTAACTATGACGTGGGGGATTGGGGCGTAGAGGGCTTTATGGACACCATGGCGGAGATGTACGAGCGGGCTCTCCCGGTGAGGGAGAAGGCGCGGAAACTCATCCGGATGTCCAAGTACGCCGTATCGGGGACCGAGTATCTGGGATGGGAACCCAATTGGGCGAACCAGAAGGGCGAGTACTTGATGAGACTCATCAACACACGCCCCGACCAGCTCGGGGGCGCCGACTGGATCGCCAAAAATCTGCAAGTATTTAAACCACGCCCCAGAGACAGCGATGAATTTGGGATTGAAATGGCGACTTTCGCCACACATTCGAGCTACGTGAAGCCGCCGCGGCTGGGAATCCACGGGTCACAGATTCCACGGCCGCCTGCCTTGCAACGACCAGGCGGCGCGGGGATGATTGAAACCCCCTTGGGGACTTTCCCCCAACGACCATCCAAACCCAAGTGAGGGAGCCGCGCCGGGCAAGCCACGAGCAGGAGACGGAGCGGAAATCTGCTTTATAATCACTCCCTGGGAACTGGCCACACAGGGACTGCCAACGGACAAAGGGAGGCGGAAGCACCACGATGCCTGAGCAAATTTCCAGCTATCGACTGGAAGCGGAGATCGCGCGGGGCGGCATGGGAATTGTTTACCGTGGCGTGCACATGGTATTCGAGGAAGTCGTCGCCATTAAAGCCATCTATCCCGAGCTGATGCTCAGTCAGGACCTCCGCCATCGGTTTCTGAATGAAGCCCGCATTCAGCGCCGATTGCAGCACCCCAACATCGTCCAAATCCGCGAATTCCTGACCGAGCAGGACAGGTTCTACATCGTCATGGAACTCATCCAGGGGGAAACGCTGGCTGAGCACCTTCGGCAACTGGGTCGGCCGATGACCGTGCGTGAGGCCGCCGGCATCTTTCGCCAGACACTCGAAGGCCTGGGATTTGCGCACGCGCAGGGGGTGATTCATCGTGACATCAAGCCCTCGAACATCATGCTGACGCGCGACGGTGTGGCCAAGCTCACTGACTTTGGCATCGCGCGTGGGGTAGATACGGCCAAGCTGACCCGCACCGGGTTGGCGCTCGGCACTGCCGCGTATATGTCGCCGGAGCAGATCCAAGGAGCGAAGATCGACCACCGGGCAGACATCTATTCGCTGGGAATTACCCTCTACGAAATGCTGACGGGCCGCGTGCCCTTTGGACGCCCGAAAGATTCGGACAGCGATTTTCCCATTCTCACCGCGCACACCACTCAGCCACCTCCACCGCCGCGGCAATTCGCACCCAACATACCCGTACCCATTGAAGCCGCCATCCTGCAAGGCGCTGGCCAAGCAGCCGGAAGGGCGATTTCAAACTTGCCGGGAGTTCCAGGCGGCGCTGGGTTTAGAGTCCGGACCGACTCCCGATGTAATGTATGCGCTGCGAGCGAAGCCGATAGGGCCGGTCCAACCTCTGCCTGGCCTGCCCGCCGATAGGGTGGAGACCGATCCAGCCACTCCCAAGCCCCGCTCACCTTCCCCGCCGCGGCCCGCTTCCCGGCCCCCCGAACTGCAACCGCGCATGGCGAAGCTGGCCAGGAGGGAGGAGCCGCGGAGAGTTTGGCCATGGGTCGTTGCCGTAGCGTTGCTCGTATTGGCATTAGCGGGAGGCGTGGGGTGGTGGTTCCAGGCAAAGCAGGGAGATTACGGGCTGATGCACACTTTGACCGGCCACCAGGGTGACGTAACGTCGGTCGCTTTCAGCCCCGACTTACAACTGCTCGCGTCGGGCAGCGTGGACCGAACCATTAAACTATGGGACGTGCCAACCTGGCAACTGAAGCGGACCCTGACCGGGCACGAGAACTATGTGGAGTCCGTTGACTTCAGCCCGGATGGGCATCTACTGGCATCGGGGAGTGCCGATAGCACTATAAAGATCTGGGAGGTTGCAACCGGAAATCTAAAGCAGACCTTGAAGTGGAATGGCAACTCCGTTCTCTCGGTCGCCTTCGGTACCGAGGCGCATCTGTTGGCCTCGGGAAGCTGGGACAAGACCATTGGGATTTGGGACGTTGCCAGCGGGACGCTCCAGCAAACCTTGACGGGACACCAAGGCCCGGTGAACTCGGTGGTCTTCAGTCCGGATGGCCGCCTTCTAGCCTCGGGGAGCGATGACAAAACCATCAAGCTCTGGGATGTG
Organism: Acidobacteriota bacterium; assembly: GCA_003165615.1. The sequence goes on from PLWR01000327.1 coordinate 8,660, forward strand.
GCGAGGGGAGAGGTGGTGAAGACCCTGAGCGGGCATGAAGACAAGGTAACGTGCGTCGACTTCAACCCGGACGGCCGGCGGCTGGCCTCGGGGAGCGGCGATGCCACGGTCCGCATTTGGGATGTGGCCAGCGGGAGATTGGAGCAGACTTTGACCGAGCACAAGCTCTACGTTCGATCCGTAGCCTTCAGCCCGGATGGCCGCTCGCTGGCATCGGGAAGCAACGACAATACTATTAAGGTCTGGGACCTGGCGAGTGGAAAAGTAAAACAGGAACTGAACGGTCACCTCTACGACGTGGAATCTGTCGCCTTTAGCCGCGACGGGCAGTGGATCGCGTCCGGAAGCGGAGATCATACCATCAAGCTCTGGGGGCGGTTCCAATAAAACCCTCCTGCGAAGCCTCGAATTTGGCTGGACCCCTGGTGGTTTCTGCTGATACCATGAGCGCCTTTGTAATGGAGTCGCGGATCGGTCAAGAATAAAGCGCCAGTGCCCCGTCTCCTGGATTCAAAGGCGGCTCGTCCAATCCCTTTGGCCAAATCTCTATGGATGAGAACCCTGGAATCAGGTTGCCATGGGCGTTTGCAAATCGAACCGGTCAGGCGAGGAGTAAAAACATGAAACGCTCGGAAGTAAATGCCATTATGCGCGACGCCGACCAATTCATCCGCCAAAGCGGGTTCTATCTGCCCCCTTTCGCCTATTGGACTCCGGCTGACTGGCAGACCAAGGGTGAGGAAGTCAGAGAAATCGTGGAGAACCAGCTTGGGTGGGACATCACCGATTTCGGGCTTGGCAGGTATGACTCTGACGGGTTGTTCCTGTTCACGGTCCGAAATGGCAGCCAGGCGGATATGCGCGCCAAGCGTGGCCGGCTCTACTGCGAAAAGTTGATGGTGGTGGGCGTGGACCAGGTAACCCCCATGCACTGCCATTGGAACAAAATTGAGGACATCATCAATCGCGGCGGGGGAAAGCTGCTCATCCAGGTGTACAACGCCACCGACCAGGATGGCTTGGCAGACACCCCGGTCGTCGCCAATCTCGACGGTATAACGCGCCAGTTCAAGGCGGGGGACATCGTGAGCCTGGCCCCCGGGGAAAGCATCACCTTTCCACCGCGCCTCTATCACAAGTTCTGGGGGGCGGAGAATCGCGTCCTGGTGGGAGAGGTGTCGCTGGTCAATGACGACTACCACGACAACTGTTTCTACGAACGTGTGGGCCGCTTCCCGGCAATTGAAGAGGATGTGGAACCCCTCCACCTGTTAACCACTGATTATGCCAAGTACTGGAAGGTTAAAGAACAGTGAAGAGTGACGAGCAAGCGAAAGACGAAAATCGAAACTAGAAACTGGAAAATTGCAGCTAGTTTCTAGTTTCGATTTTCGATTTTCGCCTTTCCGTTGTTCTTAACTATGGGGGCTCTCTATGACTGTGGATCATCGCCAAGGAATTGCCTGTGGCGGCCTTTGGGTGGTGGATACGGTCAAAGTCATTGACCACTATCCGCAGGAGAACAGCATCGCTTACATCTCCGAGGTGTCTCGCGGGGGGGGCGGCTTAGGCCACAATGTGGTGATTGACCTGGCGAAGTTTGACCCGAACTTGCCGCTCCATGCCCTGGGACTCATCGGCATCGACCCAAACGGCGACTATCTGGTGGAGCAATGCCGCCAATTCCCCAATATCAACCTTGGTCAATTGCGCCGCACCGACCTTGACGCCACGTCCTATACCGACGTTTTCAGCATCAAGGCAAGTGGACGCCGAACCTACTTTCACTACCCGGGAACCAACCGTCTTTTCGCACCCGTCCACGTCGATCTCGACAGCCTGCCGGTAAGGATGTTCCACCTGGGCTACCTGCTCTTGCTGGACTCGATGGACCAGCCCGACGCAGAGTTTGGGACCGTGGCGGCTCGCTTCCTGGCGCAACTGCAATTGCGGAACATCCGAACCTCGATCGACCTGGTGTCGGAGGATAGCACCCGGTTCAGCCATATTGTGCCACCCGCGCTAAAGTACACCGATTATTGCATTATCAATGATTGGGAAGCGGAGAAGCTGACGGGCATCCCCCTGCGGTCGGGAGGCAAGCTGCTTCCCCATAACCTGGGAAAGATTGGAGCGGCGATTCTTGCGTTTGGGGTTAAGGATCTGGTGGTCATTCACTTCCCCGAAGGCGGTTATCTGCTCTCAAAAGACGGGGTGGAACTGCTGCAACCTTCGCTGGAGCTAACCAATGACTTCATCGTGGGTAGTACTGGCGCCGGCGATGCCTTCTGCGCAGGCATTCTCTATGGGCTTTACCAGGGATGGAAGCATGATAAGACGCTGCGCTTCGCCACCTGCGCGGGCGGAATGAATTTGAACGACCTGACCACCACGGGTGGAAGCAAGTCATGGCAGGAAGTTTTTCAAATGGAGGAGAGGTTCCCTTATCGGAAGAGTGTCCAATAGGTATCGGGTGCCAGGTATCAGGTGTCAGTCGTCTGCTTCCAACCCTTTGGCGCCAGATGATAATAGAGTGGGCGCTGAGGACAGGGTATTGCGAATTTTTCCCTGACACCTGGCACCTGATACCTGACACCATATCTTACAAGGAGTTAACCGAGTGTCCATAAATCCCAGGTTCAACAGGTTATTTACCCATGACGGAAAGTGTCTGCAGGTGGCGCTGGATCACGGAGGGGTGAACGTGCCCAGTCTTATTCCCGGCCTCGAGAGCATGAAGCAAGTCATTGAGACCGTAGCCGCAGCCAATCCCGACGCCATCCTTGTCACCGCCGGGCAGGCCCATTGGCTTCAGGATCTGAGGCAGAAACCCAAGCCGGCGTTGGTGCTTCGAGCCGATTCCCCCAACATCTATTGCACCCCGAAGACTGACACACCTTTCAACCTGCTGATTGGCGACGCGGTGGAACAAGCGGTGGTCATGGACGCGGCGGCGATCGTCCTCAACCTGTTTTGGGCGCCGGACCAGCAGGAACTGTACCGCCAATGTATGGAAAACGTCCTCACCATCAAACCGCGTTGCGAGCGCTATGGCATGCCGCTGATGGTGGAACCCATGATCCTGATCATGGATGACAAGGGCGGGTACAAATTCAATACCGACATCCAACAAACCGTGGCGTTGGCGCGGCAGGCGGTGGAGTTAGGCGCCGACATCGTCAAAGCTGATGTCGCTGAGAATCTCGAGGAATATCACCTGGTGGTGGAAGCGTCTGCTCCCTGCCCACTGCTTCCGCGCGGAGGCGCAAGGGTATCTGACCAGGAAATCCTCACTCGCACCTATACGATGATTCAGCAAGGTGCGTCCGGAATTATCTACGGGCGGAATATTTACCAGCACCCCCACCCAGCGCGGATGATCCGCGCCTGCCAGGCCGTTGTTCATGAAGGCGCCACCGTTGCGCAGGCCATGGCGATGCTTGAAAATATCGGGTGATTGGGTGATTTAGCGATTTAGTGATTTGATGGTTCTTTCCCCGGCTTTGGGATTTCGACGTAACGGCAGCTTTACCAGGCTGCTGAAAAACGCTTAAATGCTGTCATCCTGNNCGCCGTTCTTGATGCCGAGCTGGATCTCTTCCACCGGCACTCCCCACGTGGGCTTCAGCTTGCCGCCGTACTTGTTGATGACATCCTGAAGGTCTTTGGGGACGCTGGACGATCCGTGCATCACCAGGTGAGTGCCCGGCAGGAGCTTGTGAATCTCAATCAGGCGGTCCATTTTCAGCGTTTCGCCGGTGGGCTTGGAGGAGAACTTGTAAGCGCCGTGGCTGGTGCCAATGGCGATGGCCAGGGCGTCCAGGCCGGTGAGCTTTACGAACTCGGCGGCTTGCGCGGGATCGGTGAGGTGGCTCAGGCCGTCGAGCCCGGTGCCGTGCCCGTCTTCGATGCCGCCCAGACAACCGATTTCACCTTCCACGGTAATCCCTTTGGCATGGGCCATTTCCACCACATCGCGCGTGGCCTGAACGTTATATTCAAAGCTGGAGGGCGTCTTGCCATCGGGCATCAGCGATCCATCCATCATGACGCTGGTGAATCCCAATTCGATGGCGGATTTGCAGGTCTCCACGCTGTTGCCGTGGTCCAGGTGCAGCACCAATGGAATCTCCGGATAGAGTTCCGCTGCCGCCAACATCAGGTGATAAAGGTATTTGTCCTGCGAATATTGGCGTGCCCCGCGGCTGGCCTGAACGATCACCGGCGATTTGGTTTCCCGAGCAGCTTCCATAATGGACTGAATCTGCTCCATGTTGTTAACATTGAAAGCACCCACTCCGTAGCCACCCTTGGCGGCTTCGTCTAGTAACTGACGCATTGAAACAAGAGGCATAAAGTTTAATCTCCTTCGATGAACACGGATTTATTGCTCTGGAATTCCCACCATTTCCCCCAGCGTATAACAGCGCGGTTCCGGCAACACATTAGAATACACCAGCACGCGGGCCTTTGAAAGTTCGTTGGCAGGCGGCCTTGGAATTCTTGCAAGCATGCCAATACTCTACTTCGGCAATAAGGCTCGACCGGATGAAAATTTTTTGCCCCATAGAAACCTCTCGGCAAGCGTAGCCCGGTATTACAGCGAACTTATGCACTAGCAGGCTGCGAAAAACACTTAAATGCTGTCATCCTGAGCGGAGCGAAGGACCCCCGCATTTGAATTTTCAAGCAAATACCGAGGTCCTTCGTCGGCTTCGCCTCCTCAGGATGACAGTTTGAGGGGTTTTTCCGCAGCCGGTTTGTGCCGCCCCGTGGCGGGATAAACCCGCCGCTACAACATCAAACTGACCCACTACACGAGTTTCGAATTTCGCGTTTCGTTTATTTCCATCACTCGATGAACCGATCTCCCGATTATCAGGCTGCCAGCGCCCGCCGGACTTGCGCGGCGCGGTCGAAGATCGCTTCTCTGCTGATCCCCGCCTCCTGGTACATGGCGAAAATGTTGGCATCGGGAGTTTCCGGCGGAATGGTGTGCGAAACCGCCAGGATGTAGCCACCGCCGTCGCGGGTCATGCCCTCAATCAGACGGGCAGACGCGTGCCGCACCTCATCCACTGTCCCGGTGGGAAGAAGGCCCTGGGTATCCACGCCTCCCATGAAGGCCATCTGCTTGCCGAATTCCGCCTTCAATTCCAGAGCGTCCATCCCCGGGCAATTGCACTGAATGGGGTTCAGCACATCGATGCCGATTTCGATGAGGTCCGGAATGATCGGCCGCAGGGCGCCGCAGCAATGGTAGGCCACCCACAATCCCTTCGCCTTCCCCACCGCCGTAATGCGCGCCAGATGCGGTTTAATCAGGGCGCGCCAGGTCTCCGGGCTCATTAGCATGGAAAATTGTGAGCTGACGTCGTCGCCCGTCCACAGCCAGTCGAGCGCGTAGCGATCCACAGCCAGCCGGGAAAGCTCGGCGGAGAAGTCCGCGCAACGCTTCAGCATCTCGTTGGCAAGCTCCGGGTCCTCCACCATATCGAGCAAGGCTCCTTCGATGCCGCGCAAGCGCCAATACATCTCGTAAACGCATGGAGATACATCGCAGCCAATAAAGTAATCCTTTTGATGTGCCGCCACCGGCAGCATCAACCGCATCAACTCCTCAAGGTGACCCGTCGGAAACTGGTAGCGCAGCACTTCTTCCCGGCTTGCACGCGCCAGGGGGAAGCCAGTAATTTGGTTGAACCCATACTGCCGGGTCCATTGCACGCCCCAAAAGTCGGTGTGGGATTCGCCCTCGTTCTCGTGAACGATTCCTTCCATGGCGTAGTTGTTGTTCACCCAGGTCATCCGCACGTCATCCCCCATGGCTTCAGCCACGTGGGAAATGGGAATTTCCAACAATCCGGCAAGCCGCTGGGCGGTTTGCGGATGAAACCACATAAAGACGGGAAGCCGATCCACCGGCTCCCGTCGCAGGGCGGCATGGACGCGTTGTTTGGAGTTCATAGATTGGGCCTTTCCGAGGACGACAGAGATTTCAAGAATCACACGGGAGGGGTTCGTAAGTCGATGAGATACATGGTTACTCTCTTTCTGGCACTAAGCCGCGGATCGGCGGCCAAAAACACATCCTATGTGACGATGCTCACGACATGGGCTTGCCCCGGCTTAACAGGCTGCGAAAAAGCGCCCCAATGCTGTCATCCTGAGCAGCAGCGAAGGATCTCGCTCTGAGTGTATTCAAAACCATGCGAGATTCTTCGTCGCCTGCTGGCTCCTCAGAATGACAGTGCCAATGAGTTTTTCCGCAACCTCTTAAGCCGCCACGCCCCTCCGGTCACTGCTCCAGCGCGTTAACTTCTTTGATCTTCCCTGCTGCCGTCATGGGCACGCGCAGAGTCTTGATCTCCAGCGGGTGGAACTCACCGCTCCAGTGGCGGTGCACCAGCCCTAAATCCAGCGACGCCTTGGTGGCTCGCCCGGCCGTCTCATAGCACCGGATAATGAGATCATTTCCATCCTCGGCCTGCTTGACGTCTGACACCACGACGTTCGGAATGTCGATAGCGAGGAAGGAAGCGGACGGCGGACGCGTGCCCTTGTGGATTCCCTGGTAAAGAACCGGCACAGGCGCCGTCAGTTCTTCCGCCATGCGGACCACGCCGGCGTCCTGCCATGTGCCTGCGTGCGGCGCCAGCACCATGCGGAAGGTCTGCATGCCCTGGTCCTGCCAGATGTACTCGCCGTTGGGGTCGACCTTGCGCGGTTGGTGTTGCGCATAGATGGCGCCGCGCACGAGCGAAACCCGCAGGTCATTATCCTGCACGCTATAACCGTACTTGGCGTCGTTCAGAAGGGTAAGGCCGTACGCCTTGCCATCCCGGTCACCGGAAAGGTCGATCCACCGCTGTCCCGGGTCTTCATCGCCATTCGCCTTGCGCACGCGGAAGCCATACGGGATTTCGTAAGTAGGGACGGGGTTCTGCACATCCACTGGGAAGGAGAATTTCAGGATCTTCCGGTGTTCGTGCCAATCGAGTGCCACGCGCGCTTCCAGCGAGCGCGCGCCGGCGTAGAGCATCCAGTCCGTGGTCATGAAGGAAGCTCCATAGCCCGTCCGCACACGCACAGTGGCGCGCACCGGACCATCCTCCATCCTGCGGAAACTCGCGCCCCCAAAAGCCCCAATTTCTTTTGTATAGGACTGGACCTCGTGGCTCCAGGTATCGCTGGGATCGTCAATCACCACGGCGCGCGCTCCGCCCGAGCCCCCGTGAAAGACTTCCGCCCCGGCATCCTTGTCGTATATCGAAATCGTCCCATCGCCGGCGAAGGTCACACGCAGATGTTCATTCTCCAGACCCTTCTCCGTGGCGTGCACGGTGGAGGGAGGTGCAGCAAGAGACTCTTTCCTGCGCAAACGAAACTGCCGGTAGCCAAAGGCCGGCACGGGGGCTTTGAACACCAATCCTTGGCGGGCGCCCGCCACCGTTTGGCCATCGGTCCACTGATGCACAATGGGGTTGCCCTTGTCATCTTCAAGGCGCGCGTCGCTGACTATCAAGCCCTCATTGTGAAATCCCCAGCCCAAATCATATTGAACGTCCAGATTCGCCGCCCAGGCGTGGGGATTGAAGACTACCAGGTAATCCGAGTCAGGATCGGCGGTGGGAATCTGCCACGCAATCTTTTCCGCCGCACGGTAGATAGCCTGATTGGCAACTTCCTGGGCATATCCATAGGCATGGTGCGAAACAATGTAGTGTTCGGGAATCGCCGTCCCCGCCATGGTGTCGTGAAACTGCATCAGGAGGACTTTCTTCCAGGAAGCAGTGAATTCGCTCTTGGGGTAAGGAAAACCCACCAGGACGTTCGCCAGTTCGGCCATCTTCTCGCCCGTCACCAAAGCCGCTTCCGTGGTACGGTTATCCTTTTTGATTTCTGAGACCGCGGTGTAACACCCCACCGAATGGTGCTGCAAATCCTCGTTCACCACCGGCAAATCCTTCTCCTTGGCGATCTCGTCAAAGTAAGCCTCAGGAGTGCTGAACAGAATCCTGGGCGCGCCCGCCTGCTTCCGGGCGTCGAGGATCGCATTGATAGCATCCTTGGCAGGCCCCCCGCCATGATCGCCCGTCCCGTAAAGGAGCATCAGATCCTTTGTGGGTTCCTTCTTGCCAAGATAATCGTGCATGCGGCTTTGGAGATCTCCAGCTCTTATTCCGTAGCTGTAGGAGATTCGATACGTCAACACACGTGTCCCGTCTTCGCCCTGCCACCAAAACACATCGGCAGGCAGGGGCTTTTCCGTGGAGTTCGGGCGCAGAAATGTATAGGCGTGCATCCCCTGAAGTTTCAGAATTTGGGGCAGCGTGCCGGGGTGGCCAAAAGAATCGGGATTAGCCCCCACCTGCGCGGTGCGCCCCAGTAACTCCTGGAAGGTTCGTTGGCCATACAGTCCCTGGCGAATCAGCGACTCGCCGCTGGGTATGTTGACGTCGGGCTCCACCCACCACCCGCCCATGACCCCCCAACGTCCCTCCGCCACGCGCCGGCGAATCTGCGCGATCAGGTCAGGATCGGCGGCTGCCGCCCACTCGTACAACAGGGCGGAACTGGCGGTGAATTTGAAATCCGGAAATTCATTCATGCGGTCAAGCGCGGCGCGAAATGTGCTGAGCCCTATGCTCATCGCTTCCGGCCACGGCCAGAGCCAGGGAATGTCAATATGCGCATTTCCGACCATGTATAGTTTGTATTGGGAAGCATCCGCCGGCCAGGGGGTTTGCGATTGCCCGGCCGTCTTCCTGGCGACAAGGGAAAGAGTGCAAACCAGACCAACAAAAATCATCCAACGGATCGCATGAGAACGCATAAACACTGCTCCTGGAAAAAAGGCGTTAGGTGCCAGGTATCAGGTGTCAGGCGTCAGGCTTTTTGCGCCTGGAACCTCCCACTTGACCCCTAAAAACTCATTAAGGGCCGCGCCTTGATTAACACTTCTCAGGCAGCGGGTCAACAAACAAATCCCCTGCGCAGCGCGGGCCACCGATGTGCCGCCGCAGTCTTAAAATCCGCGAGTCACAGCCTGCGTGGGAATGACTCGACATAGGGTCGCAGGTATTCTGCATACGGCACCCGTCCCAGGGGTTGACGGGGCTTACCTTGACTTTGAGGGGAGGCAAGTATAAGTTCGCAAATATGCAATCGGTGCTTAAGCAGAGCGAGGCGGCGCTGGGTGAAACTCTCCGCCGCTTCTACGCGACACTTCTGGAAAGCTTCGGGCCGCAAGGATGGTGGCCGGCGCGAACACGCTGGGAAGTGATTTGGGGCGCTATCCTTACTCAGAACACCACTTGGCGGAATGCGGCATTGGCCTTGAAGAATCTTCGCCACGCAGGCCTTCTCGCCTGGCGACGCTTCCGCAAGATCTCGTTGGACGAATTAGAGGAGCTGATTCGACCGGCGGGCTTTTACCGGCAAAAAGCCAGGGCCCTTCACAATTTTGCCAACTGGATCGAGGCGGCGCATGGAGGTTCCCTGGACTCCCTTTTCGCTCAGGGGACCGATCGCGCCCGCGCCCAGCTTCTGGCGCGCAGAGGAATCGGCCCGGAAACCGCCGACGCGATTCTGCTCTATTCCGGGCGGCAGCCAGTCTTTGTTGCGGATGCTTACACACGCCGCATTCTTTCGCGGCACGAACTTCTTTCTCCCGCCGCTGATTACCATTCCGCGCAGCAATTTCTTCACCAGCATCTGCCGCCGGACGCAGGCATGTTCAATGAGTTTCACGCCTTGCTGGTGGAGGCGGCCAAGCGCTATTGCCACCGGAACGTGGCGCACTGTGAGGAATGCCCCTTGGGCAAATTCTTAGGACGAAATTCGAAATTGGAATCGCGAAACTCGAAAATCGAAATTCGAGACTTGGCGCGCAACTTGTGCTTTGATTCCGGAGTTTCGGTTTTGGTGAGAGGATAAAGCTCGAAAATCGCCACAAGTTTCGAGTTTCGTCTTTCGATTTTCGACTTTCGATTTTTGAGTTTCCAACATGAATCCTGACCCTGCCCCTCGCCGCAAACTCTTCCTGATTGTCCTGCTGATCCTTGTTCCAATCCTTTTTTTACTCGGATGGAGCCAGGCGTCTTTAAACCTGGGCTTCATCCGACCCAGCAATTCGGAAGAAACGATTCTGCTGCTGGTGTTGTCGACCTTTATTTTCCTTGCCTTCATCATCTTTGCCCTCATCCTGCTGCGCATCCTGCTGAAGCTCTACTTCGAGCGAGAGCAGCAGCAACTGGGTTCGCGCTTCAAGACTAAAATGGTGGTGGCCTTTCTCGGCCTCTCGCTGGTCCCCGTCACCTTCCTTTTCTTTTTTGCCTATGGATTGTTGAATCACACGATTGACAAATGGTTCAGCGTACCCCTTGACCTGATTCGGCAGGACGCCGAGGAGTTGGTCCGTCAACTCGAGCTGCAAGCCGCCCAGCGCGCCGATCACATCTCCAACTATCTTGCCCAGAATGAGGAGATGATCCAGGCCATGGAAAATCACCAAACGCCGCGCGTGGCGCGCCTGGTGACGCAGGAGGTGGCCGCTGACCCGGGAACCGTGGGCGCCATGTGTTTCGACTCCTCCGGACATTTACTGGCGGAGGCCGGCGACCCTTGGCCAGCCCCGTCGGAGATCGCCCGCCACTTCCCGCAAATGCTTACCGGAAAACTTCCCCCCAACGGCCTGATGGGACGCTGGAGCGAGGGCCAATATGAGCTCTTCATCTCTGTGGACCCGATTCTCGATGCTGCCGGCCATAACCTGGGTACCGCCGCCGGCATCATGCGCCTGCCTTCGAAACTGACCCAGATTTCCGCTGAGATTCAGCGAGAAGCAAGAAAGTACAACGAGCTCAGCCATCGCCGAAAGGCCGAGAAGCGAACTTATGTGTCGATGCTCGCGTTGTTGACGCTCCTCATTCTTTTTATCGCCACATGGTTCGCTCTTTTCTTTTCCAAGCAGGTCACCATTCCCATCCAGGCGCTGGCGAACGCCACGCATGAGGTGGCGCAAGGCAACCTGGGCTTTCAAGTCCTAGCGCGCGCGGACGACGAACTCGGCGTGTTGGTCCATTCCTTCAATCAGATGACCCAACAGCTTCTGGAGAACCGGCGCGCCATCGAGCAGGCCTCGGTGAATCTCCAGGAAGCCAACCGCCAATTGGAAGAGCGCGGCAACACCATCGAAGCCATTCTGGAAAACATTCCCACCGGCGTCGTCTCATTCGACCCGCAGGGCCAGATTACGCGCTTGAATTCCACTGCCGAGCGGCTGTTCGGGCGGCCTCACGCCCAATCCGCGCGGGTCCTGACCGATCTCTTCTCCCCCGAAGACGCGCGGGAAATTAGCCGCATGTTCCGCCGCGCCGCGCGCCAGGGGGTGGTGACGCAGCAGATGGAATTGGACCTGGGAGGGCGCCGCGCCTTCATGGCCCTGACCCTCTCTATCGTAAAGGCACGGCACGGACGCGTGGGTTCCGTCCTGGTNNGCCGCATGGCGCACGAAATCAAGAATCCGCTTACTCCCATCCAGCTTTCCACGGAGCGTATCCTGCGGCTGCTGGAGCGGATGGGCACGGAATCGCCTCCGCAAGAACTGCTCTCGGCCGTCGGCGACAGCGCCAAGCTGATTGGACGCGAAGTTGGCACGCTGAAGACCCTGGTGGATGAGTTCACCGCCTTTGCGCGCTTCCCTGCCTCCAAACCGGCGCCCGTGCAAATCAACGACATTCTGGAAGACGCCCTGAACGTATTTGCCGGCCGCATGAATGGGATCTCCTTGCAGCGCGCTCTCTCTCCCGACTTGCCGATTGTGCAGGCGGACTCCGATCAGATGAAACGCGTGGTGGTGAATCTTATCGACAATGCCGCCGAAGCGCTGGAGCAGTCCTTGCGTAAGGAAATCTGGGTGCGGAGCGCGCTGGCGCCGGATCGCGATGTGGTGGAAATCACCATCGAAGATAGCGGGCCGGGCATTCCTACGGAGGACAAGGAACGGCTCTTCCTCCCTTATTTCTCCACCAAGACTTCGGGAACTGGCCTGGGCCTGGCAATTGTCAATCGCATCATTGCTGAACACCACGGCTCCATCCGCGTGGAGGAGAATTTCCCCACGGGAACGAAATTCATCATCGAATTGCCCGTCGACCGCACCCTGGTTGCCAATCAGGAAGAGGCGTAGGAATCAGGTCATCGGGCCATCGGGTCATTGAGTGATTTGATGATTGGTGATTGGCGATTGGCGATTTTCGGGATTGCTTTGCCAATCGGTGATGTTGTCGTAGCGCCGACCTTTAGGTCGGCACTTTCGCACTTTGCCTATTGCCTTGCTTTTCCTGCTCTGCCAAATTGCCACCCTATTGGTACTGCCAGCTTCAAATCCCGCCGTAGAGACTCCAGGGCTGATCTCCCGCGTTCAGAATGAAAAGCTCGGCATCCTTCACGGTCACTCGGCTGTAAGGCACCACCGAGTGCGTCAGCCACACGTTCCCCCCAATCACACTGTGATGGCCGATGTGGGTGTTGCCTCCCAGAATGGTGGCGTTGGGAT
>PLWR01000255.1 GCA_003165615.1 Acidobacteriota bacterium
AATCGCGGCGAGTTTCGAATTTCGAGTTTCGATTTTCCCATTTCTCTCGCTCGTCACTCGTCACTGGTCACATGTCACTGCGTTTGAGGAGAGGAAACATTGAGCTTCACCGAGCGCCTGGCGGAAATTCGCACCGGATTTGAACGCGCCTTTTGGGTGGCGAATTTCACGGAGTTATTCGAACGCCTCGCCTACTACGGCGCCAGCGCGGTGCTGGCCATTTACCTGACCGAACAATTGCACTTTTCCAAGGAACTCACCGGTTGGATGATGGGGACCTTCGGATTCGTCGTGTGGCTCTTGCCGGTGCTGGGTGGGACGCTCGCGGACCGCTTCGGTTTTCGCCGCGCGCTGATGTTTGCGTACCTGGTCATGACCGTTGGGTATTTTCTCCTCGGTTCACTTTCGGCCCCATGGATGCAAACGACGCGGCAGGCATTGGGCGACCGGTGGCTGGTGTTCGGCATCCTGATGATTCCGGCGCTCGGACCCGCCGTGGTCAAGCCCTGCGTGGCGGGAACAACGGCGCGTGCTTCGGCGGAGAACGTCCGCTCCATTGGCTATTCCATCTATTACACGCTCGTAAATATTGGCGGGACGCTTGGCCCCATGATGGCCTGGCTGGTGCGCAAACGCTTGGGTTGGGGCATCGAAAGCGTCTTCCGCGTTTCCGCCCTGAGTGTGTTCCTGATGTTCGTGGTCACGCTGCTGTTTTTCCGCGAACCGGCGCGGTCAGGGGAGCAGAAGGTGGCGAGCGTCGCCGATGCACTTAAGAACATGCTGGTGGTGCTGGCCAATTTCCGCTTCGTGCTATTTTTGCTGATCTTCTCGAGCTTCTACATCGTATTTTGGCAGGAATTCATCTCCGCCCCCCTATTCCTGCGCGGCTATGTGAATCCCAATGCCAATGTCGACCTGGTGCTTTCCGTTGATGCGCTGGCGGTGATCTGCTTCCAGATTCTGGTGAGCTACTTGACGCGGAAAATCCCCACATTTCCGGCGATGACCCTGGGTCTGGTGATTTCAAGCCTGGCGTGGTTGATTCTGGTGTTCTTTCCCACGACGCTGGGGCTCATCGCTGCGTTAATTGTGCTAGCCCTTGGCGAAATGACCCAATCGGCGCGCTACTACGAATATATCTCCAGGCTTGCACCACCGGGCCAGCAAGGGCTCTATATGGGTTATGCTTTTCTGCCCATCGCCATCGGATATTTCATTGCCGGCCCGTTAGGCGGATACCTTCTCCATGAGTTCGGCGACGTCCTGCACCGGCCCCGGCAGATGTGGTGGGTGGTCACGGCAATAGGACTGGTTGGCGCGGTGCTGATGGTGATTTACGATAAGGTTTTCAAGCCGGCGGAGGGATAGGGGCGGGCGACCAATGGTGGCTCGATTTGGCAGACACGAAGGAGGACTTTCCCATGAACCTTGAGGCAATCCAAGCGGCATTGCGCGAAGCCAACCTTGACGGATGGCTGTTCTACGACCACCACCGTCGTGATCCCATTGCCTACCGCGTGCTCATTATTAACCCCGTGATGTGTACTCGCCGTTGGTACTATGTTATTCCTAAAGAAGGGGAGCCGGCGAAGTTAGTGCACCGAATCGAGGCGCAGAACCTGGCGGGTCTGCCGGGCACGGAGGAGCGGTATTCTTCCTGGCGCGAGCAACGCGAAGGGCTCAGCCGGCTGCTGCACGGTCGGAAGCGCGTCGCCATGCAATACTCCGCCTTGAACAATATTCCCTACGTGGGACTGGTGGACGCAGGCACGGTGGAGTTGGTGCAGAGTTGCGGAGTGGAAGTGGTTTCTTCGGCTGACCTAGTGCAACAGTTTGAGTCGTGCTGGTCTGAGGAGCAATGGCAGTCGCACCTGACTGCTGGTAAGGTGGTACACGAATCGGTGCGAAGGGCGTTCGCGGCCATTCGTGATGCGGTGCGCGCCGGCAAGGAGATCAGCGAATACGATGTGCAGCAGGAAATGGTTCGAGTTTTCGAGGCCGGCAGCCTCGTTGCCGACGAACCTCCCTGCGTGGCGGTGAACGCCAACTCCGCCAATCCGCACTATTCGCCGCCGACGGAAGGGTCACTGCCCATTCACGCGGGGGATTTGGTGCTGATAGACGTGTGGGGCAAAATGAACAAGTCCGGCGCCGTCTATTTCGATATCACCTGGATGGGGTACGTGGGCGAAAAAGTTCCGGAGCAATACACCAAAGTTTTTGACGTGGTCGGAGAGGCCCGCGACACTGCTATTTACCTGGTGCAGAATTCCTTGCAGGCGGGGCGCATCCTTTATGGTTACCAGGTTGACGATGCGGCGCGCGAGGTCATTGAGCGGAAGGGGTATGGTACTTTCTTTGTACACCGCACGGGACACTCGATTGGTGAAGATGTGCACGGCAATGGCGCCAACATGGATAACTTTGAAACCCACGACGAGCGCCGGATTATCTCCCGCACCTGCTTTTCCATTGAGCCCGGAATTTATTTGCATGATTTCGGTATCCGCAGCGAGGTCAATGTGTTTACAGGCGCCCGCGATGCTTGCGTGACCGGGGAAATTCAAAAAGCGATCGTGCCCATCCTTGCCGCATCTTGATAAGGTGTGTTACGTTGGAAGATGCGGAGCAGGATTCAGGATTCACGATTTGGGGCCTAAATCCTGAATCCTTGCTCCTAAATCCTGTTTCCTATGGCGAACAAAGTAGCGCAAGAAACAATTTCCCGTCCTGCCCAACCCAAGCTGACAACCTTGGTGCGGTTGTGTGTTGCGGCGTGGGTTGTGCCGGGCCTGGGCCACTTCCTGCTTGGCCGCAAGTGGCGCGCGCTAATCTTGTTCGTCTCGATTGTGACGATGTTCTTGATGGGCATCGCCATGCAAGGCGAGTTCTTCACGACCAGTTCGGGATCTTATCTCCAAACGCTTGGTTATTACGGTGAGTTGTGCGTGGGCCTGGCCATGCCGGCGGCGCGCTTTTTCGGCTATGCGGGCGGCAATCCGCTCTTTGTGAGCGCTGACTTTGGGACGGCCTATCTGGTGGCGGCCGGGATGCTGAACACGCTAACCATTCTCGATACTTACGACATTGCCATGGGCCGCAAGCCTTAAGGGCAGTTAAGAGTGACGAGCAACCGAAAGCCGAAACTCGAAACTCGAAATTCGAAACTCGCTGCGATTTTCGAGTTTCGAGTTTCGAGTTTCGGCTCTTTCTAGCTTATCACTCGTCGCTCCTCACCTGTCACGGGACTCTAATATGGCTGTACCACATTTCTCCGCAATGCTCCTGTTCTCCCTGCTGGTCTCCGTTGTGTTCGGAGTCCTGAGCAAGAACACACCCCGCGAACGTTTTGTGTATGGCGCCAAGGTGTTTGTGGCCTTTGTAGGCGTGGCGTTGGTGCTCGGTTGGATCATGTACCCCGTGCCTTGAATCCCCTGGACAAAAACACCCTCGGCGGGCCAACTCGCCTTGACTTCGCCGCAGACCGGCCTTAGAGTAGCCGTCGCTGCGTGCGATATCGTCCTTTCCGCGACAGCTCCTCGCGAGGGGCGATGCACTTTCCTGATGCAGAGGCTATTGACATGATTCTCCTGGCAAGCACATCGGCGTTTGTTACCTTCCTGGCAATTGCGGTATTCGGCTTTATTTTTGTGATCGCCAGTTCCATTCTGGGTGATGTGTTCGACCACGGTGACTTTGGGCACGACGCCGACGGCCATGGCGGAGGCCCCAGCCTCCTGAGCAGCCGCATCCTGAGCGTTTTCGTGACCGCGTTTGGAAGTTTCGGCGCCATTGGCATTCACCTCGGCTTCGGGGTAGGCGTGAGCACGATGATGGGCTTTGGAGGGGGAGTGCTGTTCGCGGGAGTGATTTATATTTTCGCCAGTTTTCTTTACAGCCAACAAGCCTCCAGCCACGTGCGCACCGGTGACCTGGCAGGCGCCGTGGCGCAGGTCAGCGTCGCCATTCCCAAAGGGGGAGTGGGCCAGGTGCGCTGTACGCTGGGCGACACGGTGGTGGAGAAGGTCGCCCGCGCGGCGGGTAACGAGGAGATTCCGGTCAACACTCTGGTGAAAATCAATTCCATCGTCGGAGATGTCGTTGTGGTGAATCGCGCTGAGTAAAGAGATCGTGGCCAGTGACGAGCAACCGAAAGATGAAAATCGAAACTGGAAATTCGAAAACTCGCCGCGATTTTCGAGTTTCGATTTTCGAATTTTGGCCCTTGCTGGCACGTCACGTGTTACTCGTGACCCGCCACTTTCCCTCAGGAGGATGATCATGCCCTTTCCGCCGTTTATTATTGTTCTGGCAGCATTTGCTGCCATCGCGCTGCTGGTCGCGATTTCCCGCTTTGCCAAGAATTACATCAAAGTGCCACCCAACGCGGTGGCGATCTTCAGTGGCCGCCACCACAAGCTGCCCGACGGCCGCATCATTGGTTATCGCATGGTGCGCGGCGGCGCGGCATTTCGCTGGCCCTTGCTGGAGCAGGTAGATTACCTCTCCCTCAACGTCTTTACGATTCCACTTGAAATCAAGCGCGCTTATACGCTCAAGGGCGTTCCCATTGCTGTGAAGGCCGTGGCTAACGTGAAGATCAAGGGCGATGACCTGTCGCTCTCGGCGGCCGGGGAGCGCTTTCTGGGTATGCCGCATGACACCATCCAGAAAGTGATCTTTCAAACCCTGGAAGGCCATTTGCGGTCGATCCTGGGCACACTGACGGTGGAAGAGGTGAACAGTGACCGTGCCAGTTTCGCCCAGAAGCTGACCTCAGAAGCGGCGCTGGATCTGGAGCGTATGGGCATTGGCGTGGACGTGCTGACGATTCAGGACATCAGCGATGAGGAAGGCTATCTCGACGCGCTGGGCAAGAAGCGTACCGCGGAAGTCAAGCGCGATGGAACCATTGGTGAGGCGGAGGCCACCCGCGACGCCAAGATCAAATCCGCCCTGGCGATGCAAGAAGGTGAGAAGGCAAAGTTCGATGCGGACGCCAACATTTCCAGCGCGAATCGTGAGTTCCAGGTAAGGCAGGCGCAATACCAGGCCGAAATTGAAATGGAAAAGGCCAAATCCGCGCAGGCCGGGCCCCTGGCGAATGCGAAGGCGAAGCAGGCGGTGGTGGCCGAAGAGGTGCGCGTGGAGAAGACACGCACCCAGGAACAGATCTCCGTGCAGGAACAGGAAGTCCTGCGCAAGCAGCAAGAGCTCGAGGCGACAGTAATCAAGCCGGCAGAGGCGGAGCGGCAGGCGGCCATTGTGCGCGCCGAAGCCAAGAAGCAGGCGGCGATTCTGGAAGCCGAAGGCCAGAAGTCTGCGCAGATCGCGCTGGCAGAGGCGCAACAGGAAAAGTTAAAGCAGGAAGGTTTGGGACGCGCGGCGGCGGTGGAAGCGGAAGGCCGGGCGGAAGCGTCGAAGATCGAGGCCATGGGCTTGGCGCAAGCGCGCGCCATTGAAGCGCAAGGCTTGGCGGAAGCGCAGGCCATCCTGAAAAAAGCGGAAGCGTGGCGGCAGTTTAACGACGCGGCCAAGCTGCAAACGCTGCTGGAGAAACTGCCGAGCGTGCTGCAAGCTTCGGCGGGGATATTTGGCGCAGTGGCGGCGCCGCTCGGCAACATCGATAAAGTGGTGGTGATTGAACAGGGCAACGGCACGCAGGGCAACGGCACCGGAGGTATCGGGCGCATCGCGCAAGCGGGGCCGGCGCTGGTCTTCGGTTTGCTCCAACAACTCCAGGCGCTGGGGTTGGATATTCCCACGGTACTTTCGCAACTCGGCGTGGATACGAAGTTGGCCGCGACGCTGAAGCCCGCGGCGCCCAAGGCGGAAGAGAGCGGAGATAAGAAATAGGCGGTCAGGAGGCTGCTTCTCAATTTGTTGCGGGTGACCCCCTCATCCGGCGCTTCGCGCCACCCTCTCCCCCAGGGGAGTCTGTGTGACAACTGCGAGCAATTGTAGGGGCCGGCTTAAGAGGTTGCGGAAAGACTCCTAAATGCTGTCATCCTGAGCGAAGCGAAGGACCCCTGTAGTTGAATTTTCAAGCAGATACCGGGGTCCTTCCTTCGCGATGCTCAGGACCGGCTTTGCCTCCTCAGGATGACAGTTTGAGAGCTTTTTCCGCCGCCTGTGAAGCCCGCCGCCACATAGAGCATTACAACTCCGAGTTGTCACACAGACTCACAAGGGGCGAAGGTGGTAAATTCAACTTATAGCTTTGCTGTGAACACCATAGGTATTCAAGACGCGGCGGAATTCATTTGAAGGCAGGATCAATGGCGAGCATTCAACTATCTTCCACACTGCATGAGGCGGATGCCGAAGTGCTGGCCATCCATTGCAGCGATCACCGCTTCCAAGCCGGGTTTTACGAGTTCCTGAATAATAAATTGAACCTCGATGAAAATTACGACCTGCTGGTGCTGCCCGGCGGCCCGCAATGTTTGACGTTCGTGGAATACTTGCCGAAATTCTCCTGGGCGGGTTGGAAATGGTTTCGTTATTTGGTGGATGCCCATGACCTGAAGCGGCTGATTCTGATTCAGCATCAGGACTGTCTCTGGTACAACTCATTGCCGCTACACCTGCATTCTTCCCCGGAGCCGCGCCAGCGCCAGGAAGAAGACCTGCGGCGGGCGCAGGCGGCGCTGGCCAAAGAGCGCCCAGAGTTGAGCATCGAACTTTACTACGCGGGCTGGGATGCGAGCCGGCACGTTACCATCGAGGGGGTGGATGACTGATGCCCACGTACGCACAGATCGCGTGGCAGGGCGCCATGGCCTTGTTGATGGGCATGCTCATTGGCCTTGAGCGCGAGCACTCGCAGCGTGGTGACGAGCCGTTGTTCGCGGGCGTGCGCACCTTCCCCATCATCGTGCTGAGTGGCTATCTTTCCGGTCTGCTGACCCGGGCGGGATCCACATGGGTACTGCCGGTGGCGCTGGCGGGAACTTGCGCGATTGCGGTCGCGGCGTATGTCTCGACAGCGAGCGATGGACACAAGGGCGCGACCACGGAGTTTGTTGCGGTTCTGGCGTTCATCTTCGGCGCGCTCACGGCCCTGGGCTTCATGATTCCCGCCGCGACATTCGCGGTGGTCACCACGCTGCTGCTTTCCATCAAAGCGCCCCTGCATCAACTCGCAGAGAGAATTCGGGAAGATGAGCTTTACGCCATCCTCAAGTTTGGCATCGTGAGCGTGATTGTGCTCCCGCTGCTCCCCAATCGCACCTACGGGCCGTTTCAAGTATTGAACCCGCGCTTGATTTGGTGGATGGTGGTCTTGATTTCCGCGGTGAGCATGATCGGGTATGTCCTCATGCGGATGCTGGGAGCGCGCCAGGGTGTGGCCGTGACCGGCGCTCTGGGCGGCCTCGCCTCGAGCACCGCCGTCACCTTTGGCTTTTCGCAGAAGGCGCACGAGGCAGCGGATGCGCTGGCGAAGTACTTCGCATTGGGAATTGTGATCGCTTCCACGATCATGTTCCTCCGCCAATTGCTGCTGACCTTTGTGATTGATCCCATCCTGGCGCACGCTCTGATTCTCCCCGTGACTTTCCCCGTGGTGATTGGTGCGGGCGCGGGAATATACCTTTGGAGGGAAAAAGGCCCTGTGCAGGAAACCGTGCTGCAAGTGAAGAATCCCATGGACCTTTGGAGCGCCATCAAGTTTGGACTGCTCTTCGCCGTGGTCCTGGTAGTTTCGCGGGCGGCGTACCAGTACTTCGGCGCCTCCGGCATCTACGCGGCGGGAGCGATTTCGGGCTTGGCGGATGTGGACGCCATCACAATTTCTGCGGCAGGTCTGGCCCAGCAGGGAGTGTTGGCTCGCGGCACGGCCGGCGCCTCGATTCTGCTCGCCGGGGCGACAAACACGTTAGTGAAGGGTGGGATCGCAATAGTCATCGGCGGCCCCGCGCTGCGGCGCGTCATTCTTCCCATCTTCGCGGTGATGGCTCTCGGCGCGATTGTGGCCTGCATTGCGGTGGCCCATTTCGGGTAGAATTGCTGGCAGCGGTGGACGGTACCACCTTTGTCGAGCGTGTGGCGCAAGCCTTTTCCGATACCGCACCTTTGAACATGCCACAAAATCACCCTCTGTCAGGATGCACTCCATGCGCAAACTCCTTCTGATTGCAATTCTAGGATTCCTAAGCGCGCCATTGCGGGCGGCGGGCACCCTGGATGTTTACTTCATAGACGTGGAAGGTGGGCAATCCACGCTCTTTGTCAGCCCTTCCGGCGAATCGATGTTGGTGGACACGGGATGGCCGGGCTTCAATGGCCGCGACGCGGAGCGCATTGCCAGTGTCGCCAAGACGGCGGGCGTCACCCGCATCAATTACCTGGTTGTTACCCATTACCATATTGATCATGTGGGAGGTGTGCCGCAACTTGCCGAGCGCATTCCCGTTGGCACTTATGTGGATCACGGGAAGACCGTCGAGACGGGGAAAGAAGCAGAGGAGCTGTACCGGGCTTACGTCCAGGTGAGGGACCGCGCTTCCCACCTGATTGTCAGGGCGGGGGATTCGATTCCGATTGAGGGCATCAAGGTACGAGTTGTATCCTCTGCCGGCCAGACAATTCTGCGGCCGCTGCCGGGTGCGGGTGCACCGAATCCATTTTGCGCAAGCTCGAAGCGTGTCGAGGTGAAAGATCCCGAGAATCCCCAATCGGTTGGTCTGCTGATTACGTTTGGCAAATTTCGAATGATCGATCTCGGTGACCTGACCTGGAATAAGGAACTGGATCTCGCCTGCCCGAACAACAAACTGGGGACGGTGGACGTTTACCTGAGCACCCATCACGGGCTGAATCAATCCAACGCGCCTGATATCGTGCATGCACTCAAGCCGCGCGTGGCCATCGTCAATAATGGCGCAACGAAAGGCGGCTCCCCTGAGGCTTTGCAGACCATTCGTACTTCGCCGGGTATTGAGGACGTGTGGCAGTTGCATTACGCCCAGAATGCTGGGAAAGAAAACAACGCGCCCGAGCCCTTTATCGTCAATGTGGACCAGGATGCGAGCGTGAGTTGGATCAAGGTCTCGGCGGGGCTCGACGGCGGATTTACGGTGACCAACAGCCGCAACGGGAATACCAAGACCTACGCGCCCCGGCCTTGATTTGCCTTTCGGCCGACATGGTCAGAATCCAGCCTAGCGAACCGTTATCCGAAATCCCGCTCGAAACAGGAGGGGAGGTCCGCTGGCTTGAGCGGGAGTGGGCGCTGTTCAATGTGACTTCCGCGCCCGCCACGGGAGCGCCCGTGCCGTCGCGAACGATTCCTTCCAGTTGGAAGAACGCCTTTTCCTGTTCAATAGTGGCCGGAACGGTTTTTGCACTGACTTTTGTCCAGCAGTAAACGGTGCCTAAACGGTTCTAATGCCCCATTTTTGCAACCACGATCGTTCCATCGGCCTGTACTTTATAAGTTTCTTTCCTGGTTCTGACGATCTCCGGGGCGGCAGGTTTCCTGGTCAAAACATAAAACACATCGGTATCTAAAGGCACATCACTCAGGGCGTCGGTGTGCCAACCTTCCTCCAGTTTTCCCTTGGTGACGACCCCCGAAATGTCGATTTCGAGGATCGACTTGTGTAATTGCTGCTTTTCAACAATGCTCGACCCATCAGGGGAAATCAGGTAGCGAACGTCTCCACCCATTGTGTAGATTCCTGGCTTGGTTTGCGCGGGGTAAATGTATACGTACATCTGGTTTGATTCCGCCGGCAGGACGGCAAAATTATAGGGACGATTCTCCCGCGGAAAGTCATGCCTGGATATTTCCAGGGCCTTGGCCGCCAGGTAAAAGAAGCCCGTGTCCTCCAGGGGTGGTGTGTTTTGCGAGGGCTTAAACTCATGCGGGGTCCCTCCCTGAGTGGCCTGGTAGGTGATAAGGAACTTGTCGCGCGCGTCGTTGAGCCGGCCAAATGCTACCACCCAACGGGCGTCGGTTTTCTTCGCGACGTAATCTGTAAGGCTTTCCTCTGCCGCACCCGTGGCACGAACCGCATCCGTGGCATGCTTGACTGCCGTGTCGTATTCCGCCAGCATCCGTCCCCGGGCGGTGATCCCGGCATACGCAGGGTCCGGCGGTTGCTCTTTCTTCTTCCCCCAGCCGGGAAGAGTGCAAAGAAGAATGATTGCAGCTAGCATGAGGTTCTTGAACATTCGGGCTCCCTTAATTGTGAGGCTTCGCGGTGCTTGCGACTTCGACTCCCGCCATTCACCAGCGCGCCCGATTTGATCATTGCCGTTCCTGCGCTGCCTTCGACGGGTGGAAGAGAGCCTTTACAGCGAAGTGATCTCGGCGATAGGTCTAATCGAGAGGCCGGGCGCATCGTCAGAACCACCGCACCAGCCATGCGGTTGTATACACCTATTCGAATTGCAAGGCAAGGCTTCGCTTGGAGGCTTCGCTTGGAGGCTTCGCTTGGAGTCAAGGTGTCCAAGTAATCACATAATACTCAACATTCCTGATTCCGGATCAGATTCCAGACCCGGGCTGGAGCTCACGGTTGCGGTTGGGCGGGGGTAAGGGAACGGTTGGGATTGATGACCAGCCACAAGGCGGCGCCCAGCATGCAGAGGCCGGCGGCGGTCATGAAGGAAGCGGGCCAGCCGTAACGTTTGGCGATGAAGGGAGTGGTAATGGCGGTGACGGCGATGCCCAATTGGCAGCCCATGTTCATGAAGCCGGAAAGCGAGCCGGCGGAGCCCTTGCCAAAATCCGCGGAGAGCGCCCAATAAGCACTTTGTGAAAGGTAGAGCGATCCCGCGCCTGCCGCCAGGATTACGCTGGCAGCAGCGGGTGTCGAGACCTGCAAACCCGCGGCCAAAAAGATGCCGGAGCCCACCATGCCGATGGCCGCCACACCGCAGCGTCCCCACCACCGGCCGTATCGGCGGCTTACGACATCGGCAATCCAACCGCCCGCCACCGATCCCAGCGACATGGCCATGAATGGCAACATGGTGTAATAGCTGGCAGTTCGAAGGTTCAGGCCGCGGACCTGAGTGAGGTAAATAAAGAACCAGGTAAAGTAAATCCCGGGTGAGTATCCAAAGCAAAAATAGCTCAGGGTGAGGGCCCAAACGTTTTTACTCCCCAGCATGGTGCCCCAGGAGAGTTTGGGGGCGCCGCGCGGGTCACGCTGCGGGATGTCCTGATGAATCCATTTTCTTTCCGCTTCATTCAACCCGGAGTGCTGGTCAGGAGTGTCGCGTGCCATCCAGTACCATCCCGCCGCTGCCGCCAGGCCCAGCACGCCGCACCCCCAGAACGCCGCCCGCCAACCCAGTTGGACCATGAGGTAGCGGATGAGGGGAGGTGCGAAGGCCGAGCCCGCGCCGACGCCTGCGAAAATCAAGCCATTGGCCATGCCGCGCTCGGTGGTGGGTATCCAGTTGGCCACCCAGCGGTTCGAGGAGGGGAACACAACCGATTCACCCAAGCCCAGGCAGAACCGCACCGACCAGAGGATCAGGAATGCTGGCGCGATCCCGGCGGGAAAGCCGGCGGTAAGGGCAGTAAAAGCCGCCCACCACAGGGCGCCCAGGGCCAGTACCCATCGCGGGCCCAGCCGGTCAACCACCCAGCCGGCCGGGATCTGGAAAAGTGCATACCCAAGAAAAAACGCGCTGAATATCTTGCCCAGTTGCACGTCCGTAAGTTGATAATCCTGTGCGATTAAGTGGCCGGAAATGGAGATGTTGACGCGATCAACAAAGAATATCGCCACCATCAAAGTGATGCAGACAGTCAGAATCCACCGGATACGGGTTGGCACAAGGGAGTCCATAAAAAGGTCTGCGGCAAATCAGGCCGCCACGCCTGAAAGGCTAGACAGCATCCCATGATTTGGGCGGGATGGCAACAGCGAATGCATCGTGCCAGCGGGTAGCCGCGGTCAGTGCCTTCCTGACCGCGGGTTCTTCTGTGCAAGAGGGGAAGGTCTCAATTGGCTTCAGATTGAGGTGCACGGGGGTGAAAAGCCCACACGCAGGAAGTCGCTGAGTGGGGCTACCTGCTCAAGCCGACACTCCCAGGAATTTGGTTCGGCAGGGGTATTTTCGTGTAGCATAGGGAGCCCTCGAAGCGCGCCGAGGGTTCTTCGAATCATTCGGACGGAGGCAGGAAATGATCTTGGACGTGGTTGCAAACGAGGAACGGTTGAAGCAGTTGCATCCCGGTTTTGGTCCCGCGCTCCAGTATCTGCGACGGACGAACCTGGGTCAGCTCCCCGAGGGGCGCCAGGAGATTGACGGTTCCCGGCTTTATGCTTTGGTTATTCGGGGTCAGGGCAAAGGTCAAAAAGGAGCCAAGCTGGAGGTCCACCTGCGGTGCATTGACATTCAGTGTTCCATCACCGGTGCGGACGTGATCGGTTGGAAGCCGGCTGCCACTTGCCGTGATCCCGAGCAGGCCTACGACGAACAAAAGGATTTACAGTTCTTCCGTGACGCGGCGGACTCCTGGGTAACCATACCGCCGGGAAGCTTTGGGATTTTCTTTCCTGAAGATGCCCATGCGCCGGCGGCAGCCGACGGGCCGATTCACAAGGTGGTCGTCAAGGTCGCTCTCGACTGGGCGTGACCGCTGGCTGGGTAGCCCGTAGCCACAGAACTGCACTGACCGTGGCTGTCCGCTCCCTGTAGCCTCATTTTGTTCTTGACAAAGGCTAGATATGTGGGTATTGTAAGTAGGCGAGTCCGCGCCCGGCGCGGAAGGACGGTGCTCATGCTGCAGGAAGCTTCCGGCCTCCACCCTCGTGGCGATTCCGCCACCATTATCCCTAAAGGTGAAATAACCAAGCCGTACCCCCGTACTAGTACCTCAGTTATATTGAGCTTAGTTAAGGTTTCGTTCATAATTCCTGAGATACATAAAATGCCCAAACGAGCGAGAAGATCGCGAGGAGTTGAATTTATGGTTATTGGAACAAGACTGCGCTCCCTCCGTGAGGAAAAAGGGTTGTCGCAGGGAGATATCGAGAAGACCACCGGACTGCTGCGGTGCTACATTTCCAGGATTGAGAATGGCCACACGATCCCATCCCTGGAGACGTTGGAGCGGTTTTCCAGCGCCCTGGATGTTCCTTTGTATAAACTGTTTTACTCGGGTGAGGGTGAAGCTCCCACGCCCCATCTGCTTCGGCGCAAGAGTCTGGATGAGCTGGCTGGGCAACCGGGGGAGGCCGGGGACGAAGCGCGCTTTCTGGTACAGTTCAACAACGTTCTGGCCAAACTTGGCGAACCCGACCGTGACGTCGTGCTGACCCTGGCAAAGAAACTGGCGACCCGCTAATTCTAACTTCTCGCGCTCGCCCCTGCCGGCCAGCGGGGGCTATCGCCTGTAGCCCCGATGGCCCCGCACGCGGGCAATCCTCATATCCTATTGTGGAACCGTTATGATGTTCTCCTCGGGTTCTTTCCCCGTGGATTTCTGCGGTACCAGGCCGGAAAGAGAACGCATGTAGTTCACCAGGTTCCAGCGGTGCGTGTCCGTCAGGCGACTTCCTTGCGACGGCATGGGGTCCTTCCCCACACCAATGACCGTGAAGAGTTCGCCGTCGGTGCGGTCCTTCAGGGTATCCGGCTTGGTGAAATCCGGCACCGTGAGCTTCATGTCGGTGGCCAGTTCACCCTTTCCATCTCCCTTATCCCCATGGCAAAGAGCGCATTGCGTGCCGAAAATCTTCTTGCCACGCTCAACCGACAGCTCGGTGAACTTTACCGGGTTCTTGCGCGCCTTGTCCTCTGCCGAAATCGTCACCGGGTGAGCCGCCGCCGGCGCTTCGGTGGTGGCGGGAGCGGCAGGAGGAGGTGTCTCCTTTTTTTCTTGGGCCCACAAGCAACCTGTTACCAAAAGCAGGGCTAACCACGAAGTCTTTGATGGCATATCATTCCTCGGGTGGATATCGGTCCTGCGTCGCAATCGATCCGATGGCGGGAAGATTGCGGTGCTTTTAAACCACCCCACTTCTAAATGAGCAATTCCGTTACCCACTTTACGCCAGAATTGCCGTTTTCACACAAAATTCCATTCACAAATGCCTGGCTGGCGAAAAAACTAACACCCCGTGACTTGGTTGGTCTGTTCAAAATGATACATTTAGCCTGATTTTCTTTGGCACTTGCTGATGTAGCGCCGTCCTTCAGGGCGGCACTTCCCGTATTCGGGAATCGAAGTTGGGAAGGTGATCCGGGGGGTGCCGGGCTAAAGCCCGGCGCTACGACACCGCTGCTGACAAGCGAATGCACCGCGATCGGTGGTGAGAGATTTGAACTAACTGTGTCCGGCGACGTAAAGGAGCAGAGCGAGGACGACGAGGGGAATCAAACCCATGAGCAGGTAGGGGAAAACATTCCCATTTTGCCGGGACCGTTGCTGGTCGGCCATTCGGCGTTGGGCGCTGGGGCCCGTGGCCATCTGGTCCTGATGCTCCAGGTCCCAGGCCAGTTCGCGGGCATCGTGATAGCGGTTCAGGGGATCGCGCTCCAGGGCGCGCAGGACGATTTCCTCCAGCGCGGGGGAAATCTCCGAAGCAATCTGCCGGGGGGACGAGGCAGCGGAGTGGGTCTTGGCGTTTAGAACCAGAAAGGGGTCCGGCCCGGAAAACGGCGTCTCTCCCGCCAACATTTCGTAGAGGATTACCCCCAGAGAGTACAAGTCGCTGCGAGCATTGCCGCGCTTGCCCTTGACCTGCTCGGGGGAAATGTACTCCGGCGTTCCCTGGGTATGGGAGAGCTTGCCGAACGTCAGGCGTCGCGCGCCGGCTTTGGAAGCGATGCCGAAATCGATCAGCTTGATGCGGTCGCCCGAGTCGATCATGATGTTTTCCGGCTTCAGGTCACGGTGTACCACTCCCTGCCCGTGAATGTAGTCAAGCGCATCGCAAATCTGCAGCGTGATTCCGACTGCCCGCGCGGGGGGAATTTTTCCCTGCTCGTTGATGACCTGGCGCAGCAACCGTCCATCCACCCATTCCAGCACCATGTAAAGGCGGCTGCGATTCTGCTCGGCAAAGACCTTGATGATTCCGGGATGGTTCAGAGTGGCGCCAATCGCCTCTTCGCGCTGAAAGCGGTCGTAGAAGACAGGGTCGCTTTCCATTTCGAAGTGCGGGAGTTTGATGGCCACGACGCGATCCGTGGTCATGTCGGTGGCGCGATAGATGGTGGCCATGCCGCTGGTGGCAACCATGCTGTCGATCCGGTAATGATCGAGGGTCGCACCGGGAAGAAGGGGAATCAGTTGTGGGGAGAAAGCGCCCATACCTGCTTATATTATGTCCGGAAGCCTAAATATTTCATAAGAATATCGAAAGGAATATATAAACGCCGGTTGATGACGTGCGGCGAGCCGCAGGCGCTTTGAGGTAACACCGGCGGTGATGCCAACCCGCGGACGTAGCGCCGTCCTTCAGGGCGGCACATGCCGGGCTAAACAGGCTGCGGAAAAACCCCTCACACTGTCATCCTGAGGAGGCGAAGCCGACGAAGGA
>PLWR01000109.1 GCA_003165615.1 Acidobacteriota bacterium
GCGGTTCACTTTCTCCCGTACACCGGGCCGTAGTTCGCGCAGGCACGGTAATCGCCGCCCTCGGGGGCGTGGGTCCCGAAGTGGGTCCAGGCGGTGGGCCGGAAGATTCTTTCTTCGTCCACGTTATGCATGCACACGGGAATGCGCAGCATGGAGGCAAGGCTGATCAGCTTATCGCCCGTGTGCCCGTAGCAGATGGCCCCGTGATTGGCGCCCCAGTTGTTCATGACCGAGTAAACGTCGCGGAAGGGTCCCTTGCCGGTCAGCAGCGGCGCAAACCAGGTGGTGGGCCAAGTGGGATCGGTCCGCTCATCCAGGACTTTGTTGACTTCCGGCGGCAGAGCCACGGTGTAGCCTTCCACGAGTTGCAGCACCGGTCCCTGGCCCATGATCCAGTTGAGGCGCGCCATGGTCACCGGAAATTCGGAAGAAGTGAGGAATTGCGAGGAATAGCCGCCGCCACGGAAGTATCCCAGCGACGCCGGAGCCCACTGCGTGGCGTCCAGGCAAGCCCCCACGTCCTCTGGAGTAACTTCCCAGAAGGGCTTCATGGCGGATTTGCCGTCCTTCATCATGCGCCCCGTGGCGTCCAGCGTCGTCGCGCCGGAGTTAATCAAATGGAGAATGCCTCCGCTCGCCTTGCCGGTCAGATTGTGGCCGGTCACGCGCTTCACCGCCGCCGGGCTCCAGTAAGTGCGCACGTCGGAGAAAATCTGCGCGGTGTCGGTGAGCAGGTGCCCGAACAGCATGGTGGCCCCGTTGAGGGAATCGTTTTCCGTGGCAAAGACAAAAGCCTCGCGGATGCCGTTCCAGTCAAAAGACGAGTTCAGGATGGCTTCCATAAAGTCGCCGTTGGGGAAATGATCGGTCCACTGGCGCTGCCCCTGAAAGCCCGCCACAATGGCGTTGTGGCCCATGGCCTCTTCGCCGTAACCCTGTTCCGCCAGGCGCGGATTGCCCACCATCAGGTCGCGCCCGATGATCGCCATCTTTACCGACGTCACCCAGTCGGCATCTTTCTTCTTGCGGGACTTCCGAAGGTCGGGAGCGTTCCGGTCCTTACCCTCGGGACAATGGGCCTTTACCCAAGCCATAGCGCGATCGAACTCCGCCGCGTCGTAAATCTTCTCGTCGATGCGCCGGACGAACTCCGACATGTCCACATACTCGTTGCGCATGCCCAGGTAGTTCTGGAAGAAATCCGCATTCACCATGGAACCGGCAATACCCATGGAGACGGAGCCCAAAGACAGATAGGATTTGCCCCGCATCTCCGCCACCGCCAGGCCCGCCTTGGCGAATTGCAGCAGTTTCTCCTGCACGTCCGCGGGAATCGTGGTGTCAGTGGAATCCTGCACGTCCTGCCCGTAAATGCCGAATGCCGGCAACCCTTTCTGATTGTGTCCGGCCAGCACGGCGGCCAGATAAACCGCGCCCGGGCGCTCCGTGCCGTTAAATCCCCACACCGCCTTGGGAATCAGCGGGTCCATGTCCATCGTCTCTGACCCGTAACACCAACAGGGCGACACCGTCAGCGACACGCCCACACCCTCGCGCGCAAACTTGTCGGCACAATCGGCCGCCTCTGCCACGCCCCCAATACAGGTGTCCGCGATGACACATTCCACCGGCAGACCGTTGGGATGGCGCAGATTCTTCTCCAATAAATCCGCGGCGGCTTTTGCCATACCCATCGTTTGCTTCTCGAGCGATTCGCGCACTCCCTTGCGGCGCCCGTCAATCGCCGGGCGAATCCCAATCTTCGGCAGTGCCCCTCGCAGCCGCTTCTGCGGCCCGTTCACCTTCAGGTCGTTAATCTTAGCCATGATAATTTGCCCCCCTCCTTTGGGAGCACAATTGTACCGCAAAGATGGGCTTTTGCATCTAGGGTCATTATTCTATTTTGAAAGCAAGGGGGATAAGGGGACGTAATAACCGGAGCAGGAGCGGCGGCTATCTTGGAGAATTGACGTAGTAGCACCGGCACTCCTGCCTGTGTCGTATTCCCTTCACAGCCAGGAGTGGCTGTGCTACCAGCGATTACCTTAGCGCCAGCGCCGGGGTGGTTGTGATGGCGCCCTGGGCGGTTGGTTCCTCCCCCTTTCCGCATTCGAAGGCGGGAGCGAGCCCGGACTTTCTTGCTCGTCACTCGCCACTTGTCACTCGTCACAGGTCTTGCCGGGTGGTGCTCTCCGCGGTCAAAAGGAGACGACAAGCAGACGTGCAAAACAGGCTCTGGCCAGCCCGCCATGTGATTGAGCCGCAGTGCTTGAAAATCGGTCTGCACCGCCGGTTGGGCCGGCGCGGGTGTATACTCTCGGCTTTGGCGAAATCGAACGAAATTCCAAGATCAGGATTATCGCGATGCCGGAAACATTTGCACAATTCTTGGATAAATGGCTCAAACAGTCAACGGTACAAGGCTTGAATAATCCCCTTGTCAAGATGCCGGTCAAGAGGTTTCGATCGCTCCAGCCGGTTGAATTCAATTCCATCGGCGACGGGGGTTCATTGGTCGTAGGCACAATGAGCGACCCGATCACGCGGAACCTCTACAAGAACTTCCAAACCCGCATTCGCGAGCGTGGCGAACATTGCGCCTTCATTTGCTCTGGTTCCGTCGAGATGACTGTCGCTGGCGGAGTAGGGCAGCAACCGCGAACATCATTATTTCCGGCAGGCTGGCGCATGGCGAGCGCAGCCGTGCGATTTCGGGCAAGTCCATCAAGTCGAGGTGAATCGCAGATCTGCGCTCGATCTGCGCCAGCCACCATGGCAGCCCGTACCTCAGCCCGATGATCGGCGCCCGCGCCCGCTCCGCGACAGTCAGGGTCATTCCGGGCGACAACGATGCCTGATTGTCAAGGAAAAGACGAGCAGTACGGCAATAGGCCATCCGAATCCCAAGGAGCAAAGGACATGAACAAACAGCCTTCCGCAATCAAGAAGAATTTTGGCGACTTCTCGCCCAAGCTGGTCCAACTCACCGACGACGTCCTGTTCGGCGACGTCTGGGAGCGTGCGGAACTATCGAAGCGCGACCGCAGCCTCGTCACCGTAGCTGCGCTCGTCGCCGGCGGCAACACCGAGCAACTCCCGTTCCACCTGAAACGGGCCAAGGAGCACGGCGTCACAGAGGCCGAGATCATCGAGACCATCACCCACCTGGCCTTCTACAGCGGATGGCCAAAGGCGATGTCCGCCATCACGGTCGCCAAGGACGTCTTTAAGAAACAGCCCTGACCCGACCTTTCGAGCATCCGGAGCCAGCAGTCACGATCGGGGTCTGGCCCAGCGGCCACCCGGCAGACAACCACGAAAGGAACTTCGAGGACCGTGGTAAGAAAAACGCCCCAGGGGGCGAAGCGGGATTTTCGCAAAATGTGGGGAAAGTTGCTCAGCAGAACAGGTATTTGCGCCAGCGCTCATCGGAGCGGCCCATCATGCGCATGATTTGACGGCTGGTATGAAGGGTGAAAGGTCTGGGGGGCCGCAACAAGCGCAGCCCGGTCTCTTCCGGAAGTCGATCCCCCTTAAGGTTATTGCAGCGGTGGCAGCAGGCGACCAGGTTATCCCAGTCGGTGTGGCCGCCGCGCGAACGAGGGATGACGTGGTCCAGCGTAAGTTCGTGCGCGGGCATCACGCGACCGCAAAACTGGCAGGTGTAACGATCCCGCAAGAGTACGTTCTTCCGCGAAAGCGCCCGCGTCTGATAGGGAATGCGCCGGAATCCCAACAATCGAATGACCGACGGAACGCGGAAGGCCAATTGCGAGGAGTGCAGGAACAGGCCGTCTTCTTCTTCCGTTATTGCCACACCCTTGAGCACCAACACCAGGGCGCGCCGGACGGCAGTCACATTAATAGGTTCGTACGTGGCGTTGAGCACCAGTACGGGTTCTTGCAGGAGTCGTTGGTGGCCATCCTCCGACATCAAGTTTCACCCGATAGGGCGATGGGCGTCCTCCCCCTGGCTTATTATGTCGAGTCCCGGCCAAGTCCGTCAACAGTGTTGTCACTATCGGCTCGCGTAAGATCGGGAAACTGCGGCGTAGCGCGCGCCAGCGTGAGGCCCAGCACCTTTGCCGCGCCCGCGCGTTGCAAGGCCCGCGCACATGCGGAAAGGGTTGCCCCGGTGGTCATGACGTCATCAATCAGCACGATCGCACGCTGCCGAACCGCATCAGGTTTGACCACCTCGAAGGCCCCCCGCAGATTCTCGTGCCGGGCGAACACGCTCAATCCCGTCTGGGGAGGCGTGGCGCGCTTGCGCTGCAAGCATGAATTCACAACCTTGGGCGTTGCCGTACCACTCAACTTCCCCAGCGCCCGCACCATGCCCACCGCCAACATTTCCGATTGATTGAACCCGCGCTCACGCCGGCGCGACGGGTGCAAGGGGACGGGAATGATGAGAGGTGAGCCAGACCCTTCCATCGGGGGTAACGACTCCCAGGTGGAAGCCAGCAATTCCCCCAAACACGCGCCCAAGCGTTCTTCACCGGAAAACTTCAAGCGCAGAACTGCCTGCCGAAGATTCCCGGAATAAATGCCAAAGCTGCGCGCCCCATCGAAGGCTGGCTCATCGTCACGGCACGCACCGCACTCCCCAACGGACGAATCAAGGGCACGCGCAGACGGAAACGGCAGACCGCAGCGTGTACACTGAGGCCCGTTCCACGGCTGTAAGGTCTCCCAGCAAGCCCGGCAGATGCGTAGCACGGCGCCGCTTGCCAGCTCGACTCCGCAAAGCGAACAATCCGTAGGAAAGATTACGGCAAGAAGGCCGGCCGATACATCCCGAAGGAGTAAAGCGTAGTGTGAACGGGTGCTGGATGCTGGGGAGAAGGCAAACCTCCCAGACAGGAAATCCAAGATTAACTAAAGTTCACCTTTATCTTGTTTTTCCTGACATTCGATACAGTGGCGGGCCCAGGGCACTGCTTCCAAGCGCTTCTGCTGAACGTCTTCCTCGCACGCCACGCACTGTCCGTAAGTTCCGGCTTTCATACGTTCCAGTGCCTCGCTGATAAGTTGCAGGACGCGCCGATTCTCGTCGCTCTGGTGAAAGAGGAACTCCTTGGTGTAAGAGTTGGCGGCCTTGTCGACGATGTCTTGCGTGGCCTCTTCGTCAGCCTCGCGCCCGTCTCGCTCCGACTTGGTTACCAACCGCAACAATTCCTCCTGTTTGGTCAGGAGGCGCTTCTTGAAGTACTCAACTTTCTTCTTATCCATGCGCCACCTTATTTCCCCCGCGAGGACGGCACAAACCAAAAAATTGTAGGGTGGTCAGCCAAAACTGTCAAGGCATAAGGCGGTAGTTTCAACCTGAAGCTCGGCGCTTTCCAGTTTTTCGTACGCATCCTGAAGGATTAAAGCTATGTGCCCCGCAGTAACTTGCGCTTCAGCGCCTCGTGCAGACGGCTTTTGACTTCGTCGGGGAGCGAAAATATCTTCCCATCGCAGTAAAGTTCAATGGTCTTCCTGGTGCTGTCATACACCGCGTTGCAGTGATTGCAATAAGTCAAATGAGTCTCGAGGGTGTTCTTCAGTCCCTCGTCCAGCTCGCCGTCCAGATATCGGCAGATCTCTTTGATAGCCTTATCGCAGTTCACCAAATTCACCCTCGCTTGAAAATTTTGCTCAATTCCTCGCGTAATCGCAGCCGGGCGCGAAAGAGCCGTGCCTTCACCGCGCCCACTGTCAAATCCAGCAGCTCGGCGGTTTCTTCCGTGGAGAGGCCTTCCACGTCGCGCAGATAAAAGACCGTGCGAAAACCCGGCGGCAGCGAACTTACCCCCCCCTGAAGAATTCGTTCCAGTTCCGACTGGGCAAATTGCTGCTCAGGGTTTGGCCTCCAATCGGCGAATTCCCTCACCTGCACTTCGCCGTTTTCGTCTTCCGAGGCCTCCATCGGGACTTCCCGGTTGGTCCGCCGTTTGCGCAGCTTCATCAGCGCTTCGTTCACGGCAATTCGGGTAATCCATGTGTAAAAGCGCGAGTCTTCGCGGAAATCCGGCAGGTGCTCAAAGGCCTTCAGAAAAGCGTCCTGAAGCACGTCTTCGGCATCCTCACGGTTCCCGGTGATGTTCATCCCGAGCCGGTAGATCTTCTTCTCGTAACGATTCACGAGCTCTTCAAAGGCAGAGTAATTCCCCGCCTTCGCTTCGCTGACGAGTTGCCCCTCGTCCTGTGTCAAAGTCGCTTGAGGTGGTTCAGTCATCAGAGTTATCAGTTCGACTCCGCTCGCACTCAATGGGCAGCATTACCGGAATCACTTCCCCTGCCCGTCCATCGAGCATCCTCCCGCAACAACCTGACGGCTCAACGCTTGTCCATTCTTTTGATGCCGCAGATAGCGCGAGGTTACAGCCTCTTTCCTAACCGTCGTCAGTTGTCAGTCATCAGTTTTCAGGAACAGCCTGACAAAGGATCGAAATCGAAATTCGAAAATCGAAAATGCGGCGAGTAAAGAATTGCGAGTTTCGATTTTCGCCTTGTCTGAATACTAATTCTTCCTCTCGGCGCATGCAATCAGCCGCGCGATGGCCGGTCCCACGCCGTCGGGGGCATCGTAGACGGAGGAACCCGCCACCATAACATCGGCGCCGGCCTCCGCCACCCATCTGATCGTCTCTTCGTTGATTCCACCATCCACTTCCACTTCGCATTCCAAGCCGCGCTCCACCAGCGCATTTCGCACCTGGCGGATTTTCGGCAGCGTTGCCCGGATGAATTTCTGACCGCCAAAACCCGGATTCACGGTCATCACCAGAACGAGCTGGACCATATCGAGCACTTCCGAGAGGGTGGCCGCCGGCGTGGAAGGATTGAGTGCAACTCCGGCTTTCTTACCCAGGCCGCGAATCTGTTGGATGGCGCGGTGCAAGTGGGGCGTAGATTCCTGATGGACGATGATCGTATCAGCTCCCGCTTCGGCAAACGCTGCGATAAAATCCTCAGGCGGCGTGACCATCAGGTGTGCTTCCAGGGTCAGGCGCGTCAGCGGCCGCAGACTGCGGAAGGCAATCGTTCCAAAGGTGATGTTGGGCACGTAACGGCCATCCATCACGTCCAGTTGCACGCGATCCACGCCTGCCGCTTCCACGATCTGCACCTGTTCACCAAGACGCGTGAAATCCGCAGAAAGAATTGATGGTGCAATCTTGACCGGCAGAAGTCACCCCCCAGCAGTGCATAGTGGATAGTGGGCAGTTGCTTGCCATTGACTGTTTGCTGCTCACCATTCCCTGTTCCCTGTAACCTGCTTCTTCAACAGATGCGCCGCACTTTCATCAAGAAACCAGCTTAGGCTCCCATTGGTGGGCTGAATAAACTGCGCGGGAAACTGTCCCTTCGGACCTTCCAGAACCTTGCGCAACGTCTCCGCCTTATCGGCTCCCGCTACCAAGAAGATAACATGGGCAGCGGCGTTGAGCACCGGCAAAGTCAGGGTAAGGCGATATGAGTTGAGATCGGCGGCGAAATTGGGCACGACCCACGCCGCGTGCTCCTCGAGGGCAGGGCTGCCGGGAAAGAGCGATGCCGTGTGCCCGTCCGAGCCCATGCCGAGAAAGATCAAATCCAGCCGCGGCCATTCCCCTGGCGCTGGGCGCAGAACGCGCCCTAATTCCTCCGCATACTCGCGCGATGCTTCCTCGCGGTCCGGGCGTTCCGCCGCCATGCGGTGAAAATTCTCCGCGGGAAGAGGCACAGATTCCAGCAGCGCCTGGCGAATCATGCGGTAATTACTCTGTGCATCGTCGGGCGGCACGCAACGTTCATCCACCTGGAACAAGTGCAGGTTCGACCAGCGCACGCGGCCCTGAAATGTGGGGCTGGCAAGGAGTTCGAAAAGGAGCTTGGGCGTGGAGCCGCCGGACAGCGCCACCCAAAACGGTTTCTTCTCGATGGCCTTTACGCGTGCCTGCTCTTCCAGGCGCGTCGCGGCGGCCCAGCTTAAAGGCTCCAGCCCGTCGAAGACGCGGATTTCAGGAGATCGGGTCATCGGGTCATCGGTTCAGCGGGCCATTTGGTAATCGGGCCATAGGGCCAGTTTGAGCGCAAGTTGCAAGTGGGCTATGGCTCGTGGCTTGCCACTTATCCCCCCTCTTGCGACTCATTTTAAGTTCGTCCCACCGGGCAAGGAAAAGCCGCGGACCTACAAAACAGGTCGGCGCTACACTTCTTTTTCCAATCGACCATCAGCAATCGTCAATCATCAATCGACCATCGTCAATGGCTGGTCATTTGCGCCACCAGCGCCAGGACTTCTTCATAAACGTGGTCGCGGCCCGCCAGCATCAGTTCAGCATTCAGCATTTCCACTTCGTCGCCGGCCTCAATGCGCACGGTCCGGCCGATGGCCGGCGCGCAGGGAACCTGGGCAAGGGTCTGCACGACTTTGCCATCCGTTCCACGCGAGAAGGAAAAGCGCGCACCGTCAGCCTCAATCACGAAGGAAAAACAAACGCCGCTTCCCCCGCCCTCCACCTTCCTCAGCACCCTCTCAACCTTAATCTCGCGGCCGTCCGATTGAAAGTAGAGCGCCCGCGGCATGTTTTCTCCCCGCGATTCGGTACGCTGGAATTTCCACCCCAGGCGGGTGGCGAGCCATGCCGTCAGCAGCAGACTTTGGGCGCGTTGCGCGGTGAGACGAGCCGATTCCATTTCGTACTCAATGTGGACTTCCCGGATTCGATTAAGGTAGGGCCGGCGGTCAGGGGAATCGAAGCACTGGGCCATCACTTCACGCCACGGGGTGGTGCGCGCCCAGTTCAAATCGGAAAGACGAATCCGGCCGGATTGCTTTTCCAGCCACGCGGCCAGCGTTCGCAGGTCCGCCCCGG
Source organism: Acidobacteriota bacterium (assembly GCA_003165615.1). The sequence goes on from PLWR01000109.1 coordinate 8,850, forward strand.
TGGCGGCAAAACGCGCCGAATCCACGATCACATGCTGCGTCACCCGCACAATCTGGTCAAAATAAGCGGCCATGGCGAACTCCTCCGCCCGCCACCAAAGGTAAATGGGCAACCCGGATAGCGTGAGGGGAAGCACCACGCTGGCAAGCTCCGGGCCGGTCTCGCCCCACGCATTCAAGGTGATCTGTTCGCTGCAAATCTGCTCTTCACCATCCGAGGCCATATGGCAGTGGGCGGAGACGGAAGCCATCAAGCCCGGGGGCGAACCCTTGGGGTCCATCACCATCATCACCGCGCGGCAGGGATTCTGACGTGTCACCCCGGCAATCAGGTTGCTGACCTCGCGCGCCGCTTCCTGGCAATCGACGTAAACGAGCAAAGTCAATGCGGAAGCACGCGTCGCCGCCGCCTCCGCGCCCGCGGAATCCGCCGCGCTTCTCCACATGGCGGAAAGCCCGGCTTCAATCTCCGCCACATTGGCGGGCCGGGGCTCCCCTAAGGCAAACGCCTGAATCGTGCCACCCAATGGATTCCTCCTCTCACAGCCTTCGCCACTGCCGGCCGTCGCGTTCGATGAAGTCATCGGCCTCTTTCGGTCCCCAACTGCCCGCCGCATAGGTAGCCAGCCCCTCGGGCCCGTCCTGCTTCCAGCGATCGAGAATAGGATCGACGAGCTCCCAGGAAAGGTCCACGGCATCGGCGCGATTGAACAGTGTGGCATCGCCCGACATGCAATCGAGCAGCAAGGTCTCATAGGCGGTGGGCGGCGCCGCTCCAAACGATTCCCCGTAAAGGAATTCCATCTCCACGGGGCGAATCTGCATGGTGGTGCCGGGAAGCTTGGCGCAAAACTTCAGCGAAATGCCCTCGTTGGGTTGGATGCGAATGGCAAGGATGTTGGGCTCAATTCCTTCCGCGCCCGCGCCGTGAAACAGGAGGTGGGGCACGCGGCGAAACTGAATGGAAATTTCGGAAATGCGTTTGGGCAATCGCTTGCCGGAGCGCACGTAGAAGGGAACGTCGGCCCAGCGCCAGTTATCGATGAAGAATTTAAAAGCCGCGTAGGTCTCCGTATTGGAAGTCGGTGAAATCTTGGGCTCCGTCCGGTAGGCGGGAACTTTCTTGCCCCCCACGAAACCTCCCACATACTGGCCCCGCACCACAAATTCCGGCACCCGTTCCAGTCGGATGGGACGCAGCGAGCTCATGACTTTGGCCTTTTCATCGCGCACTGCCGTGGCTTGAAATGTTGCCGGAGGTTCCATGGCCACCAGGCTCAGCAACTGGAGCACGTGATTCTGGATCATGTCGCGCAGCAGCCCCGACTCCTCGTAGTACGCGCCCCGATTCTCCACCCCCAGTTCTTCCGCCACTGAGATTTGCACGTGGTCGATGTAACGGCGATTCCAGAAGGGTTCGAAAATGCCGTTGGCATAGCGAAACACCAACAGATTTTGCACCGTCTCTTTTCCCAGGTAATGATCGATGCGATAAACCTGCTCTTCATCAAAGATGCCGGTGACGGTCTGGTTCAATTCGCGCGCGCTTTGCAGGCTGCGCCCAAAGGGTTTTTCCAGGATGATGCGCGTCCAGGTTTTTCCCGGTTCCTTGGGTTTGGCCAAGCCCGCCGCCCCCAGGTGCTTCACAATGACCGGGAAAAAGCTCGGAGGAGTGGCGAGGTAAAAGAGCCGATTGCCGGCAGTTCCATGCTCCTGGTCAAGATGGTCCAGAGTATCCTTGAGTTTCTGGTAGGCTTCGGGGGAGCTGAAATCGTCAGCGACGTAGTGAAGTCCCTTGGCGAATCCTTCCACAAAGGCGTCACTCTCCGGCGTCAGGTGCAGGAATTTCTTCACCCCGTCTGACATTTCCTTGCTGAACTGTTCGTCGGTCTTGGGGGTGCGCGCGCAGCCCACCACGGCGAATCCGGGGGGCAACATGCGCTCGCGGGAAAGATAGAAGAGCGCGGGAATCAGCTTGCGTTCCGTGAGGTCTCCGGAGGCGCCGAAAATAACCATCGCACACGGATCCGGCGTCCGCCGCAGGCGGATTCCTTCGCGCAGGGGATTGACCATCTCGGCAGTTTCCGGCATGGAACCTC
>PLWR01000572.1 GCA_003165615.1 Acidobacteriota bacterium
CCGCCTTCTTGTCCAGATCCTTCTCCAGGTATTCGGCCTTGCGCGTCTCGCGGGCGAAGGTCACGCGCGTTTCCTTGCGCCGGCTGCCCTCTTCCGACTTCAGGTAAGAGCCTGAAGAACACAAGTCCGATTCCAGGTTCGAAACGTAGTCGTTATTCACCTTGAAGAGCTTGGAGACCAAGCCAGTGGACTCCAGGTGCAGGTCGGCCTGCCAGCCCGGGTTGGGCGAATTAGCGCGTCGCGGCGTGGCGCTCCACACGATGCGCGCCTTTCCCGCCGTGACCAGCCGCCATTCCACCGTGTAGTCGAGCGTCTCCCGCGCCGGGAGCGCGGCGGGCGCCGCCACCACTACCGGACCTACAAATAGCAGGAGCAGCATCCGGGCTGCTGTCATTAAAGCCAGTGTAACGCGTTCGGGGGGTTGGGAGGACCGCACCACGTGCGTGAGCAGGCACCGGTCCATAAAGACGGCACGGCCAAAGGAGCGTCTCGCCGCCCGGGATGCAGCGGTGTTGCCCCGCTTCCCTACAGGCCTTCGAGTGTTATATCGTCGGCAACAAAGGCCTTCAGGGCTGTTCCCTCGGGTATTGCAATTTCCTTGCCGTGCTTGAAGATTCCGATCGGGCCAAGGAGTATAGTGAGGGCGATGGCAGAACCTTGCTTACTTTCGCCTTCCCTAGCCCTCGTCCCGCGAAGCTTGATCTTAGTCCCCCCGACCCTTAGATAGTCGAGCCTGACGGCGAGCTCGGCCCCCTTGCCGAACATGCCAGCCCGCTGCACATGTGAAACCGTGCCGAGAGCTTTGGCGCCCGCCCTCGCGACGGTTATGTCGCCAACCTTCAAATCGTCCGCTAATACAAATTGGACGGGATCATCAGCTACAGCCGTCCTGGAACTGAGTGCTTCCGCAAACTTGAGCTGGACCTCATCGCCCTCGCGTAGGGTCGACCCACTCGGCTTTGTTGGTTGTTGGGCAAATAGAGGGGTGGCCATTATGACCACGGCGAACGAACGAAATAAACGGTGCATCACCAAACCTCGAATCTCGGATTTTTCCTGCAAACCAGGAACTACGTACCAACGGGACCTTCATTTTGGAACTCTGGCCGCCGATCTTGTGCTGCGGCACATCTTACGTTTCCATTCGGCGCGGCTCGCAGGCGCATCGCAGGTCACGGGCCGCTCACGGTGCTGATCGTGCCTGTAATAGTACCGCTGAGAGAAGCGCCCGAACTCGTGAATTGGAGCGTGCCAGTGACCGCAGCCCCGACCGTGGGCGACGGGACGGTGAGGGAGAGTGTGGCGGACGTGAAGGATGTGTAAAATGCCAGTGTCGAGAGATTTAGGAAGCTGCTCGCCACTGGGCCGGTGCCATTGTAGGTTATCGTGTTGCCGGAAATGCTATATAGCTCGTCAAAGAGCATCTCAATCTCTATCGTCAGGGACACACCGGAATTGCTTATGACGCCTAACGTCCCATCGGAGAGCGGCAGCGTCTGGACTTCCACTGGAATGGACTGCCCGGAAATATTTAGAGTGCCGTATATGTCGAACCCCGAGTTTTGGAACGGACCGGCGGACGTAGCCGGGCTGATGACCAGCGAGGCGCTCACCGGAGCGGAACCCGCCAAGCTCGCGGTGATGGTTACCGTAGTGGATGACGCCACCACCGGCGCAGTGATTGTGAACGTTCCCGTGGTTTGGCCCGCCAGAATGGTCACTGGGGAATTGACCTGGAGGATGGCAGGCGAGTCTTGAATCGTTATCTGCACGCCGCCCGCCGGGGCGGGGCTGGTAAGGGTTACTGTTGCGGCGAAGGAGGTTCCGCCTGTCACAGCCGTCGAAGACAACGACAATCCCTGAAGGGCAGGCGTAACGGCACTCGAGCCAAGACCGGCGCGCCCGATCTTGTTCCCCCAGTACTCCGTAAACCAGATCGCGCCATCTGGCCCGGCCGCGATTCCGTATGGACCGCTCAACCCCGTTGGCGCTGTGTACTCGGTAACCACGCCGGCCGTCGTAATCCGTCCAATGTTGCCTGCGGTCTGTTCCGCAAACCAAAGGGCACCATCTGGTCCAAGCGTGATCCCAACGACGTCACAGCAGGGTGTTGGCACCGGGTACTCGGTGAGCACGCCATCCGTCGTAATCCGCCCGATCTGCTGAGGGTAGGCGTTGGCTTCGGTAAACCAGAGCGCGCCGTCAGGCCCCGCCGTGATCCATAAGGGACCACCAAATGTCGACACGGGGTACTCGGTGATGGCGCCGGCTGTGGTGATCCGTCCGACCGCAGGGGCATCGCTTTCTGTGAACCAGAGCGCTCCGTCCGGTCCTGCGGTGATCCCGATGGGTTGGCTATTCGGAGTGGGTATCGGGTACTCGGTTATGGCTCCGGCCGTGGTAATCCTTCCGATATTGTTGGCGATGTCCTCTGTAAACCAGACGGCGCCATCAGGCCCGGCTGTGATGCCGTAGGGGTTCGCCGAACTTGGCACGGGGTACTCAGTGAT
>PLWR01000064.1:0-3618 GCA_003165615.1 Acidobacteriota bacterium
CTGGGCCTGCTGATTGTGGACGAGGAGCAGCGCTTCGGCGTGGCGGCCAAAGAGAAGCTGAAGAAAGCGAAGTCCGGCGTTGATGTGCTGACCATGTCGGCTACGCCCATTCCGCGCACCCTGCACATGTCGCTGGGGGGATTGCGCGACCTGTCCGTAATTGAGACCCCACCGCGCGGCCGCCTGGCGATTCAGACTACGGTGGCCCCTTTCAACCAGGCGCTCATTCAGTCGGCAATCATGCAGGAAATGCAGCGGCAGGGGCAGGTGTTTTTCGTCCACAACCGGGTGGAATCGATTTTCCAGATGGCCTCGCTGGTGCAGCGTCTGGTACCTACGGCGCGCATTGGGGTGGCGCACGGACAGATGGGCGAGAAGGATCTTGAACGGGCGATGCTGAAGTTCATGCGGGGTGAACACGATGTGCTGGTGGCCACGTCGCTCATTGAAAACGGCCTCGACATCCCGCGCGCCAACACCATCATCGTGAATCACGCCGATAAACTGGGCCTTGCCGACCTCTACCAGCTTCGTGGACGCGTGGGCCGCTCCAGCCGCCGCGCCTACGCGTTTTTCCTGATTGGATCGGAAGATACGCTCACCCCCATCGCCCGGCGGCGGCTTGCGGCGCTGAAGGAATTCTCCGACCTGGGCGCGGGCTTTCGCCTGGCGGCGCTGGACCTGGAATTGCGCGGCGCCGGCAATCTGCTGGGAGCCGAGCAACACGGCCACTTGAACGCCATTGGCATTGACCTCTATCTCAAGATGCTGGAACAGACGGTGGAGGAATTGAAAGGCGCTCCCACCAAGATCGAAGTGCGCACTTCGCTGAACCTGGGCATGGATATCAAAATCCCCGACCCTTACATCCCCAATGAGAACCAGCGGCTGCGCATGTACAAACGCATCTCGAGCGCCGCCACGCTCCAGGAGCGGACCGATCTGGAAGCCGAGCTGACCGACCGCTTTGGCCCTATCCCCCCTTCGGTTTCCAATCTCCTGGATTACGCCCTGCTGAAAAGCGTGGCAGAGCGCTTGCTGGTGCAAACGGTGGAGCGCAAAGGGGATGAGGTGTGGATCAAGTTCCATGAGCAGGCGCCGGTGGAAGCAGCACTGTTGGCAACGTTTGTGCGGCGCCGCCGCGAGGCCAGCTTCCGCCCCGACCGCGTTTTGCGCTTCCGGGTGCGCGAGCGCGATGGCAACCTGCTGACCCAAATCCAAAACGCCTTGCAGGAACTGCACGCCCAGCCTTAAGGCCAGCCTTAAGGCCAGTCTTAAGGTAAGTTGCCAGTGGTCAGTTGTCAGTAGCCAGTAAAGACACCGCGAATAGTGACGATGTACCACCTGCGAAGTCCACCCTGAGCGGCAGGGCATGATTCTTCCATCACGCCGTTCACCCTGAGCACCAGCGAATGGGCTCAGGACCGCCTGCGGCCCCGCCCTTCCGGCAACCCCCTTGGAGCGCAGGGCTCCGCCAAAGTCCACGACGTTCCCCGAAGGGGAACAAGATCATTAGCCGTAGGTGAAACCTACGGACAACGAGCGGCAAGAAATTCGACCCCGCAGGGGTCGAACATCCCTCCGCCCCCCTTTCCAGGGGCTTCGCCGCTTGCTATGCGGAAAGGCNNGGGAGAGGGTGGACCGCAACCGCCGCTTTTATGAGGCGGGGCGGGCCGGGTGAGGGGGTCGCATTGTGCACAGTCTAAGTGAACAGTATTGGCCCTAGGCCCGAATTATTCATGAAGGACATAAGCGGAAGGCAAATTGAAAAGCATTTCACACAGAGTTCACAGAGTGATTAATCCATTGGCATTCAGACGTGTCCAAATTACGGTCAGGCCATTGAATGGCGACCTGCGGCTTCGCCGCTTGCTGTGCGGCAATTATATTAGCAATTGCCAATATGTGTATGATACAGACCCGCGTGTTTGCTGCGTTTGCCTCACCTGCATAGAAAAAATCTATATGTCCATGTTGGAAAGCGGCTTGGCGGATGAGATCGTTGCGAACCACAATCAGCCGACGCGCTCATTCATTCTTCGCACGAGATTTTCTAGAAGGTTTTATAAGCTTTCTCCAGGTCTTGTCCATCGAGCGCACTCCCAACACCCATCCGATCTCGGCGTGTAACCGGTCCAGGCACTGCGGGCAGCGCATCACGTGTCGTTCGACCCGTTGGTGGTCACGAATCGAAATCTCCTTCATGGAATACTGCTCCAGCAGCCCAATCGGCAAGTGCTTCATGGGTTCCATAATAGCGCGCCTTGTCCGCAGGCTGGAGATGAGAATGAGGGGGAGGCCGTGGATCTCAACGCAGATTGACTCCCGCGCCAGTGATTGTTGCGGGTATCGTCAAGGCAAGGTAGGGCTTGGAATGGAGCTACATAGGCTGCACAGCGAATTGCTGCGGCGCGAGGTGCGAGTGCTGGTCGTCGGATGTGGCGGAACGGGGAGTTCAATCATCGGCGGATTACCCTATCTCCACCAAGCGATGTGCGCACAGGGACACCCTTATGGCTTGCGCGTGACCGTGATGGACGGGGACAACATTTCACCCGTCAATTGTGTGCGCCAGCCTTTCAGCCGAGCGGAGGTGGGGTTAAATAAAGGGATCGTCCTGGTAAACAGGCTGAATATTTTTTGGGAGTTGGATTGGGAGGCGGTGCCGGAGAGTCTGACGGAGAATCATCAACTCCGGTCGACGGACATCGTAATTGGTTGCGTCGATACGCGCGCCGCGCGAGCCGTCATTGAACGTCGGACCACAGGCAACAGTGCGATCCATTACGCGATCGATGTCGGCAACGGCGAGTCGAGCGGCCAGTTTGTTCTGGGCGAGCCGCTGAACGCCGTGAATCGGAGGTCGAGAACCCGCCTGCGGACAGCCGCTGAGCTGTTTCCCGAGATTATCGACCCCACGCTCGATGACGACGGGCAACCGAGCTGCAGCGCGCTTGAGGCGCTCGACAGACAACATAGCTTCGTAAACGCCCTACTGGCGCAACACGCCCTGGCCTTGCTCGCCCAGCTATTCCGATACGGCCAGATTTCCCATCATGGTGGCTTCGTAGACGTCGCGTCTTCGCGGGCCGTGCCACTCGCGGTTGATCCCCTGGTCTGGAGCCGGATCAGGAAAAGGAGGCAGAAAAACGCGCGAAGCAGGATCGCCGCCAACTGAGGGGGCGGATCTATCGGCGGTGCGGATCAGGCCACCGCATCCGCGACAAGGTAGCGTTCACCGCATTAGCATCGAACTCTTCCGGCTGGAACCGTTCCACCGACTGGGTCAAGGCCGAGGGCCCCCCGGCCCAGCGTACGTTGTGCGCATACTCTTCGTGATGGGGGTCGAAAATGACTTCCAAAAATTCCTCGTATCCCGGCGTGCCCCCTACGTCCTCCGGTGGGCAGTGGCGTTGCCCGGATAGGCAGACCGGGCGCACCGTCGTACCTGGTGCGGGCAGAATCTTCTCCAGCACCACCTCGTGCCGCCAGTCGTCGCCCAAGTCGTAGACGTAGAGGACGGAATCGCCCTGTTCCTTTAGGACGTCGCTGATCTTCGTCCGGCGCTCGTCGAGGATGTCAATATCGCCGTCTTCGAAGTGTTCGGGCACGCCCCAA
>PLWR01000064.1:3624-11017 GCA_003165615.1 Acidobacteriota bacterium
GACCCGGATCAGTCGCCAGATCGGCGGCCGAATCTCTTGCAGGGTAACCCTGAGTTCGTAAATATGGGACTGAGTTTTCACCCTGCTGTTATCTCCATTGGGGTCCGCCAAGTGCCAGGAACTCAAGGGCCAGTTTAAGAAAGCAGGGGCAGAGCCGAACTCCGCCCCTGCCCATCTCGGCCCCTGGGTCGGCGCTCGGGTTGCTTCCCAGCATTGCCCTATCCTCCGCCCAGGCCATGTCCAGTCTAAGGTAAGCGAGAGAGAAACACCAGATAGCCTGGATGCCAAATCGGGCCTTTGAACTTCCCTTGCTATGGGGGCTTTGCCCCCATACCCCCAGGATTTATCGCTTTGTTGCCAAGATGGCTCTCAAGAAGCCGCTTTGAGGTTAACGAGAGCAGGAGAGCCCCGCACTTCAGATGGAGAAGCCGACTTGCCGTTCGTGCGCATGGGGCGGCGCGGTGACGGCTGCATTGAATGCGGCCCGGTCGCCGACGAACACCACCTGTTCCACTCCACGCGTCAACGCCGTGTAGATCAGAGTGCGGTCCAGCAAGCGGGTCTTTGCGATGGGCACGATCACCCTTTTGAATTGGCTGCCCTGCGCTTTGTGGACCGTGATGGCGTAGGCCAAGTCGATGCGGTGGAAGTCCGCCTCCGGGATTTCCCGCCTCGCACCATCGAGACAGCACAACAGGGAACGTCTCCCATTCGAACTCAGGATGCTCTCGATTCTACCCAGCGAGCCGTTCCACAACTCTTTCTGGTAATCGTTCATTAGATAAATGATGGGATCGCCCTCGGCGAACGCCCACCCTTCCAGCTTCGGTTTCGCGGCGGAAGCCATCGCGTGCAGCGTCGCATTGATATTCCTCGTCCCGCTGGCCCCGCGCTTGGTCACGCCGAGGACTTGCTTATCCTCATATCCGTGCCACCCGGCGAGGACGGCGAGGATGTGATCCATGACGTCGCCGTCGTCGGCCTCGATAAAGCTCACACCGGCGGAGAGACCGGCGAAGGCCGGCAGTGACGGCACAATACCGTGCCGGATGTCGCACGCGACCTGCGGGATGCCGGTCGATTGCGCCTGCCGGTGGACCTCGACAAGGTCCATCTTCGGGATATGCGGGCTGGCGGCGAGCACCTGAAAGACCAGACCGAAACCGATCGGCGGCAGTTGGTAGGGGTCGCCTACGAGGAGTAGACGAGCGCGGGCCGGCAGAGCCCGAACGATGCTGTACATCAGCGGCGTATCCAGCATGGAGGACTCATCGATAATGACCAGCGGCTCGCTTTCCGGACTGACGCTCCCTTGCTCGAACGCACGCAGAAAGGCGGCGATAGTCGATGCCGGACGTCCAGTCGCATCTCGGAGGTGTTGGGCCGCACGCCCACTGAGAGCCATCTGCAAAACCGGCACAGTGACTTGCTCCGCGATCCGGTGGATGACCTGAAGCACGGTCGTCTTGCCCGTTCCAGCCCCCCCAGTAAGAAGACTGAGCGGGTGATGGAGCGCCATCTCCACGCCCCTTCGCTGCTCGGCGTTCAGGCGCAGTCCCGCGCTTTCCTCAAAGCTGGCCATCGCTTCGACAGTAATCGACGACAGGCTGCTTGAGAACAGGTTTCGACCCGGTCCGGGAACGCCAGCCAGCAGCTCGCGGAGATAGCGCGTGATGGTCTTTTCCATCACGGCGGCGCCCAAAGACTGGTAACCATCTCCAGTGGCGATGATCGCGTGCTCGCCGAGCGCTCGGTTCACGGCCGCGCGCGCCACCTCGGTGCTGCACACTCCCATCGCGGCGCACACGCCGTCCAAGAGCATCGCCTGAGGAGTTAGCGTATGCTTGGCGTCCAACCGTTGATATAGGCAGGATTCCACGGCGGCGACTTGCCGACGCGGATCGTCATGAGTCACACCCAGAGCACGTGCCGCTCGGTCCACTTTCGCCCAACCCGTGAGGGCCAGCATCCGATAGGGATTCTCCTTCAATTTGGTCAGCGCATCCCCACGCCAGATCTTGCGAACCTTATCGGCTAGGCGAGCCTCGAAGCCGTGCGTATCGAGAAACGAAATGATGTCGGCCTCGTTCGCGACCGCCCGCCAGGCCTCCACCAGTCTCCGCGCAGTTTCCTCCGGAAGCACATAGGTGAGTTTTTCGAGGTCTCCCTGGCTCAGTATTTCATAGAGGTCTAACCCGAAGTTCTTCCACAATCGGGTCGCCTTGGCTTTTCCGATGCCGAGACCGTCAAAGGCCGGATGCTTGGATAGGAAGTCGATGATGAGCTGGCCGCGGGGTTGGATCAGGGAAGCCTGTTCGACATAAACCTGGTCTCCGTATCGCGGGTGCTGACGGATTTCACCCGCCAGTGACCAGGTCTCTCCCACCACGGGAGCCCGACAGATACGATGGCAGCCGGCCACGAAGCGCAGACGCTTGCCCGCAGTGTCACGCCCCGAAAAGATTGCGCCGCCGCGAGGGCCAGGGTAAACGGTCGTGATGGTTGCCACCACCGAGATTCTCACGGGACCACCCGCCGGCCCGTTAGGAGAATCTCCTCCTCAATCACTCGGTAACGAGCCAGCTTTTGCTCGGTGGCCACCAGCCGCTTGCGGAGGTCCTCGTTCTCCGCCATCACACCGGTCAGTTGCTGCTCAAGCTGGAGAATGCGACGTTCTTTGATATCGAGTTGTCGTTGGGCGCGGGCCACGCCTGTCGGCTGCTCCTTGTCTTTCTCCGGGCCAGCGATAAAGTCGGCCAGCAGGCGCTTCACACCAGCATTGGTGTAGAAGACATTCCTGAGCACGCCCGAGGCCTCGGCAATGGCGGTGATGTTGGGGCGCCCGTCTTGCAGGGGCAGCAACTGGCGCGCTGCCTGGAGGCCGGCAAGATAGCGGCGAACCTTCGCCAGATTTTCCTCGCCCCGCTCCCGGCCGGATATTTGGCTAAGACTCATGGGCCACCACCTTCAAAGGAATGTTTCCGCCGCCGTGTATCCGGCTGATCTCTTCGCGGAGCGAGGCGTTCTGCCGCTCGTAAGCCGTCATGCGTTCGGCTTTTTCTCGCTCCTCGAGGATCTGCTGACCGATGCGGTTGATTTCCAGCGCCAGCAGCCGGTTCTGCTCCCGCAACCTTTCGACTTCGTTTCGCAGCTCGGCGATCTTCTCTTCTTTGACGTCCGAAACCGGCAACACCTGTCGCCGTTTATTTCTGAGTTCCTCAAAGTGGTCGTTGATCTCCGGGAATGCCCATTCACCGCTTGGCAACTTCCGGACCACGGTGTTGATGTTGACCCCGGCTTCCCGCGCCAGCGTCGTCTTGCGCCACTTGAATTCCGGTGCAACCACGACCGTGTGACCGCTTTCCATCCGGTCCAGCGCTTCGAGTAGCTTCAACCGCGTTTTGACGGGACGGTCCGCGTGGTAACGGCGCAGGCCGGCCAGTTTCTTCGCCGAAGCTTTCATGTCAGATCCCGCAGGATTTTGATGCTGACGGCATGGATGTCCTGAAGCGCCCTTTGGTAAGGTTCCGCCTGGGGCTTTAGCTCCATCAGTGCCTCGCAGTCGCGTCGCACCTTTTCCCAGTGAGGCCTGTGCTCCAAGGTGATGATCGAGTTCAGACACGCACCGGGATTGCAGTGTTTCAGGATCGGCCGATTGCCTTCGGTGCAGAGTGCACACTCCGACTGGAACCAACAATAGTTCGACGCGGCGCAGGGATAGATGCGCTGGCCTGCCTCGGCCAGATCGAGTATCATCTTCTTGCGGAGGTGGTCCCCGGCTTCTCCGCGAAAGTCCTTCTGCAAACGGCCTTCCGCAATGGCCGCGTCTATCTTCTTCTTCAGTCGGGCACCCCCGGCGCCCCCCAGTTGATCGGCTCGCATGGCCTTGTCGAAACTTTCGAAAGAGACTTTCTCCGTCTCTTCCTCCATGAGCATCCACAGTTCCAGGTCATGGCCAACGTAATAGTCGGTCATCGTGAGGGAAAGATGTTTGAAATGTTCCTTCAGGGCAAGCAAGTTGGTCGTGTCGTGCCGCGCAACATATCGCGCGAAGGTGCGCCGGAACATGTGCGGATGAATGTGAAACAGCCGCCCTCCCGAATCTTTCAATTCGAGCGTCTCCACGAAGCGCGTTAGTCTATGTAAAATCGAAGGCCCTGACAGCGGAGTTCGCGTGGCGTATCTCCTGTAGTTAGCCGGTATGGGCAGCCACAGATACGAGACTCTAGCTCTTCGTCGCACACCCCTTCCCAGTCGCTCCAAAACGCGCACAGCCTTGGCGCAAAGGGGCCCGCCCAACCACTTGGCCTTGCGACCGTCAGGCACGCCCTGCATCTTGAAGACCCGGCTGTGCACCCACACCAGGGCCGGTTGTCCTCGCCTGGTTTCTGTCTTACAGCAGCCTTCCCGCAATGAGAGCAGCTCACTGAGGCGCATGCCCGTTGCAAAGGCGATGAGGACGAAGCAGGCCGTCTGGAGACAGGATACTTCTCTGCTCAACTGCCGTAAGGAGCGGAGTCCTTTTTCGAGCCGGGTGCCCGCAAGCTGATAGGCGGACGCGGAGTGCTGGAGTAAGCAGCGCGTACAGGAATCCTCAATACGACCTGAGGTCTTCCCCATGCGGATTTGATGCATCTTATCGGAGGCATCAAGGAGATAGCCGGCGAATTGGTCCACATACTGGAGTGACGCCCTCACCAACGGCCCGAGAATCCCTTCCGGAATGATTTCGGTTTTGCTCTCGAAATTCGAACCGGCGTTCCTGCTTGCAAGGTTGGCGGCCAACTCGCCTTTTAACGGGTCAATCACCAGCCCGGCCGTCATCACGCCTCGGTACTGAAAGAGCTTCTGCAGGACATGGATATGGTCGTATTTCCAAGAATTACTGGCATCGGAAGACAAGATCTTTTCGATGTAATCATCACAGTGGTGGGACAAAACATCTTTGAACCGAAGGATCGGATGGGGATAACCCACCAGATGAGTGATAAACTGCCTCAGGAATCTCAATCGATCGTGTAGGCTCAAAGGTGCCAAGGGTGCTTCGTCGAGTGGATGCCAGCGCTGGGCATAGAGGAACTGCTTCGAAGCTGTAAGCAGGGAATGAAACGGCGGGTCGGTAAACAGCCTGCCGCCTGGCATTCTGAAGGGCCAACTTACCCGTTTAGCCGCGCTGCCTGCGGCTGGATTCCTGTTTTCCTTTGAAAAATCCCACACGTCATCCCGGAATCTTGACAGCAAGGACACGCGCGGGTTTGGAGCCCCCGATCCGCCTGCCTGTCCGGCATGCGCTGCCTTGGGCACCACACCTCCGACCTCATGGTTCATCCCAACACCCCCTTGGCCACGACCAGAGGTTTTTGCTCTAAATCTCTCGCTTTGACTTTGGCCATCTCAATCTGCTCGGGTCGAAATGCGGGAAGGATGTTCTCTTCGATGATCCGCAGACTACTCCCATAGACCATCTCCCAATCTCCCGGCTTCATCTCCGACTGCAAACGTAGGAATCGATCCCGAGTCGCGATGACCAAGGGCAGATCCTCCAAGAACCAAAGACCATTGGGGCAGCCAAAGCAGGCGTGGAACGATGTGCATGCGCGCCCTTTCGCTTCGCCCGGCTGCGGCGAATCGTAAGGATCGCGACATACACCGCAGCCCGTATCGAAACGCCCAGCGACAATTTTCAAGGCTTGACCCTTTGGCAGGTTGAGACACCTCACGCCCACCTCCCGGTTTTCCGGAATGACGGTAATCCGCTCAATCATTCGTTCCTGGGCCTTCTGGATCGCCCGCGCGTTGAACGACTCGGTGATGCTGTTGAGCACATACCTCACCGTCGTGTGAAGATGCGCGTGCTGAAGAAACTGCTGGACCTTGCCCAGATTGCCGCCCGTTTGGAGATAAAGAAGGGTAGCCGCTGATGGCCGGATTTGGGACAGGCTGAAGCGGGGCAGCCGGTGTCGTCGACAGAAATCTCTCACCCTCCGAAACGACAATCGAGGCTCCGCCCCGGGTGAGACGAGACGGTGCTTGAGCTGAGAGTTCTCACTGAAATAGAGAAAGAGTTGCTTGTTCTTCGGCGGCCCCGCTTGCAACGCGAGTGGTTCCGTGTACTGCTGAAGAAATTGAATCAACTCCACCACTCCCATCCGCTTGCGACGGTCGACTCGATGAAGCTGCCTTTGTTGTTTGCCAGCCCGCGGCTTGTCCCAGACACAGTAAAAGAGATTGTCGTCAAACTCATGGGGGACAAGGCAATCTCTCTCAAGGCTGTACAGCGCGTCGGCATTGATGCCCGTTCGGGCCGCAATCATGATCATGAAAGGTATGAGCTGCTGAGAACTCGTCGGTACGTCTCCTGACTTGTAGGCTTGCTGGATATCGCCGACCTGCTGTTCGGCGACACCGAGAATTTTCTGGAAAGCGCCCAGTGGCAGCGCTTTCGATTCCCGCGGCTCGCTATCCACACCAGGGAACATATTGCCCGGAATAGAAAAGGACGGATCGAAGTCTTCCGGGTGAACCCGCCTGGCCTTGCGCAGGAAGCTGCAGGACATCCGTGATATACCTGCCGCAGTTTTCCTCTTGAATCGCCGCTTGACCAGAAGCCAGACCGCCAGCTCCTTGAGTAAGTCTGCGCTCAGCTGTTTCGCAGATCGCACGTCTGGCTGGCTCCTCGCGCGATCGTTCAGAAACCGATTGAAGATCCGCAGGCAGTGCGCCGTTGTGGTTACCGTCGCTTTGCGGCACCCATCTTGGTGGATAATCCAAAACGTATTGGACAGGACGCGGGCAAGCGCGGGACGTGCTGCCAGGAACATCAACTTGATGGTAAAAGGCCTGCCGTCAGGCCGCACGAATGTCTGCTGCAAAGGCGCGTCTTCGACTCGGAATCGGGTGAGGTCATGCTTTCGAAGCGCCTCACTTTTTATTAGCCCCCAGCGCTGTCCCGCCTCGCCTTTTCGCATGCGCTATCCTTCTAACAGCCGATCCACAAAGCTATTGTGTATCTCGATGACATCGCCTCTCATCCGCTCGGTCACATGGAGATATCGTTCGGTCGTGGCCATGTGAGCATGGCCCAGTTCCATCTGCAGCGCTTTTAGCGGATTGGGTGCGCCAATCTCTTGGAGATAGGCCAATCGCTCCACGGCAAAACAGTGGCGGAGCAGGTGCGGCGTAATCTTCAAAGCCGTCCGTTTGCGGTTGGTCGAGAATACTCGCTCGATGGCCGACGTCTGCAAGGGTCTTCCCGCTCGCCCCAAAAAGACAGTGCCAGGATTAGCCGTGTCGGCACTCACGTGACGTCGGCGTTCCATATGGATGTACCGATTAATCGAGCGCAGCAACCGCACGGGAAACAACACCGCTCTCCGCTTCTGTCCTTTGCCCG
>PLWR01000064.1:11141-11731 GCA_003165615.1 Acidobacteriota bacterium
GGACTCCGGTGAGAAAGCCGCGTCGTTTCCAATTCAAACGGCAGGACATCAATCCAGCCTTTCTTTTGGGCGAACCGGTAGAACTGGCAGATGACAGTCAGCTTGTGATTGATAGTATTTCGTTTCAGCGGCCGCCCGGTATGCGGGCTCGATTCCGTGGCAAGAATGTTGCGGTAGCTCGCGATATTCAATTCGGTGGCATATTTCCAGTCCAGACTGGTCCTCTCACAAAAGCTTAACCAATCCGCGAACTGGTACGCATAACTCCTCCACGTTCTCGCTGAACTCGTCCTGCCACTGACCAGACTCAACCGTGCCAGAAAGGCGTTCGGCTCGGCTTCCCATCTCATCTGGGAATCCAGCACAAAGGGCCGCCCCTGCGAGTCGAAGAACACGTGCATACTGTCGTGAGACGAACTCTAATTCAATCGGTTAGCGGGATGCGTTCGAAAGACGCCTGAGGCATGAATCTGGGTGGGTGAATATAACTCTGCCTCCCAGGGAAGGGAGACGCGGAAACACAGCATGGAATGAAATCAAACATACAAGAAAAATCGCTAAGATAACGGAAAGGCTCCGCCTTTCCGTCG
>PLWR01000499.1 GCA_003165615.1 Acidobacteriota bacterium
CATTTCAGCGGGCAGCCTGCATCTGGCGCGACACCTGTTCCACCTCGCGCATGACGCGCAGGACGTTACCGCCCAGGATCTTCTCCAGATCTTCCTCGCTATAGCCGCGGCGGGCGAGTTCGCTGACCAGGGCAGGAATTTTCGAGACGTCTTCCATGCCGCGCGGCGGGGTGTCAATACCGTCGAAGTCGGAGCCCAGGCCCACATGGTCGATTCCACCCACCTTGACAGCGTGGTCAATGTGATCGGCGATAGCTGTATAAGATGGCACAGGCAAGTCTTTGGTCAAGCGCTGTTCAATGCGAACTTCCTCGGGGTAAGAAAGTCGTTTGCCTTGTTTCGCGTAACGCGCGCGCNNCCGCCGTTTTTGGCGAGGGCGCGAATCATATCGTCGGTCATGTTGCGCGGGGCTTTGCACAGCGCGCGGCAGGAAGAATGGGATGCAATCAGGGGTGCCTTGCTGACGGCCAGGGCATCGTAAAAGGTGCCGTCGGAAACATGGGAGATATCCACCATCATGCCGAGCTGGTTCATGCGCGCGACGGCCTGCCTGCCCAGGGGTGACAGCCCTTTCCATTCCGGCTTGTCGCCGGAGGAATCGCCCAACTCGTCATTCTTGGTGTGGGCCAGCGTCATGTAGCGGACGCCCAGGTGATAGAAGATGTCAAGCACGCGCAGATCGCCTTCAATCTGGTGGCCCCCCTCGACGCCCATGAGGACGGCAATTTTCCCTTCGCGGTGCAGGCGCTCGATGTCGTCGGCGGTGCTGGCCAAACCCAACAGGTCTGGGTGCCTCGCCACCTGCTGATCGGTCACGTCAATCAGGTCCAGAGCGCGATGGATCAGGTCCTGCTTGGGCCAGGTCACATCCACCCAGATGGAAAAAAACTCGGCGCCCAGATGCCCGGCGCGCATCTTGGGAATGCTGATCATGTACGGGCTGGCGGGGTCCGCAAGGTCGTAGCCTTCCTCGAGCATGGTTTGAGGCGTATCGGCGTGCGTGTCAATAATGATAGCGTGGTCCAGCGCCCGCGCGGCCGCCTGGGAGGCGTCCATGGGCGTTTGGGCGATGGCCCGGGGCGGGGCGGCCTGCCCTGCGCCAATCACCAGCAGCACACAGGTTACCGCACGTATTTCCAAGCGTCTTAGCGGCATAAGTCAGGAACCAGTAATTATCAGGATGCACGGAAGGTTTTGTCAAACCTAATCTGACTCCCATGGCCCCCCACGGTGGGGGAGAAGGCGGGCGCGGAGAATTTTGCCGAAAGATGCAATGCATCATTGCTTGCTGTGACCAGCTCCAGTATAATTAACGATAACCCTTGAACTCTCAGCGGAGCGAAGCGTAATGGCGGAAATAGATCTGGTTCTTGTTGTAGCCAAGCTGGTTGATGAGATGCGGAAGGCGGGGACTCATCCCTCCGAAGCTGATTTGAACCGCCTGGCGGTGCAAATCTCAAATGGTTTCAAGGCCAAGAAGGAGGAGGTTGCCATCCTACGGCTTTTCCCCGACTCCAGAGTCCTGAATTTCCTCTTTCCCATCAGACTCTCTGTGGTTGGGGCGATTCCCCTCACCACCACACACTCGCTCGCCGCCAAGACCATCCGCGACAAACGCGGCGAGATCGTGAACAATTTTCCCACCTATAAACACCCCACGGTTTTTGAAGCCGTCGACCTGTCGGAGCAGGAAAAAGCTGTCCCCATCCAGAAAATCATGAGTTCACCGATGATCGTGGAGGGAAAGGTCGTAGGGGTGATTCAAATCAGCCGCAAAGCGCGCCCCAGCGAACCCGTGGGTCCTGACTTCACCCAAGCGGACCTGGCGCAACTCGCCACGGTGGGTTCGATTCTGGGGAAGTTTCTTTCGGAATTGCCCGCCCCTCCGGTGGTTCGGCCGAAGCCCCCCGCAAAATCCTGATGGACATCCCCAAATCATGAGCAATATTCGCGTTCGCTTTGCGCCCTCGCCCACTGGGTACCTTCACGTAGGGGGTGCGCGCACGGCGCTTTACAACTGGCTTTTCGCGCGCCACATGGGCGGGGTTTTGATCCTCCGCATCGAAGATACGGATGTGGACCGCTCCAAGCCCGAACTCACCACGGCCATTCTGGAGAGCCTGCAATGGCTTGGCCTCAATTGGGATGAAGGTCCCATCTATCAATCCCAGCGCCTCGATCGTTATGTCGCGATGGCCTTGGATCTCGAACGCTCAGGGCACGCCTACCCTTGTTTTTGCACCCAGGAGGAACTCCAGGCCAAGCGCGCCAAGGCGGAAGCCGAGCGCCGCGCCTGGAAATACGATGGCACCTGCCGCGCGCTTACGCAATCGGACTGGGAGCGGCTTCGCGGCGAGGGCCGCACGGCGGTGGTTCGCTTCCGCGTTCCCGATTCCGGCAAGACCAGCTTCGACGACCAGGTCTTTGGCCGCATTGAAGTCGAGCATTGCGATCTTGAGGACTTCGTACTCTTGCGCTCCGACGGCCATCCCACTTATCACCTGGGCGTGGTCGCCGATGATCTTGACCTGCGCGTCACCCATGTAATCCGTGGCGCTGACCACATTTCCAATACGCCGAAACAGATTCTGATGTACCAGGCGTTGGATGCGCCCGTGCCAATTTTCGCCCATTTGCCGCTGATTCTCGGGCCCGACAAACAACGCTTGTCAAAGCGGCACGGGGCAACCTCGGTGGGCGCCTATCAGGAGCAAGGAGTTCTGCCGGAAGCGTTGGTCAATTTCCTGGCACTGCTCGGTTGGACGCCTCCCGGCCAGAAAGAAATCGTGCCGATCGAGGATATGATTCGCGACTTTGATCTCGCGGCGGTCTCCAAATCGAATGCCGTCTTCGATCTGGAAAAGCTGGCGTGGATGAACAGCGAGTATGTGCGCCATCTGCCCGCGGAGCGACTGCTGCCGTTGGTGAAGCGGGAATTGGCGGAAGCGGGGCTCGCGGCTCGGGACACGGGACATGGGGTGCGGGATTCGGGATTCGGGATTCGGAATTCGGAATCCGGGATTCGGAGTTCGGAATGGATCACTGGGGAGGAAGAGGCATTCAAGCGAACGGTCCTCCTGCTGCAATCGCGGGCGCGGACTCTCAAGGACTTTGCCGGCTCCTTCCGCGCGTTCTTCACTGACGAATTCGCCTATGACCCCGAGGCGATGAAAAAGTATTGGAAAGACGCCTCGCTATCAGCTCTTCTCGACACGCTCGCCGACCGCCTGGCGGCAACGGAACCCTTCGACTTGGCGGGAACCGAAAGCGCTCTGCGAGCCCTGGCGGAAGAGAAAGGCGTGAAGGCAGGGTTGCTGATCAATGCCGCGCGCGTGGCGCTTACCGGTCAGGCCGTGGCGCCCAGCCTGTTTGAAGTCATGCTGGCACTGGGGCGCGATCGCGTGGTGGCCCGCCTGCGTCGCGCCGCGGTCCACTTGCGTTCCACGGCGAACCATGCCGCGTCATCGGCAACCTAACGCTCAGGGATTTCCGAAAAGGAGCAACTATGCTAAAGGATTTCAGGGATTTTGCCATGCGCGGGAACATCATCGACATGGCGGTCGGAATTGTTTTGGGCGCATCGTTTGGAGGCATAGTGACCTCATTGGTCAACGATGTCATGATGCCCCCCATCGGCTTGGTGCTGGGGCGGGTTGACTTTTCCAACCTCTTCATCAGCCTCACCGGCCGGCACTTTGATACGGTGGCCGCCGCCAAAACGGCCGGGGCCGCAACGCTCAACTACGGCATCTTCTTGAACGCCATCATCAATTTTGTGATTGTGGCTTTTGCCATGTTCCTGCTGGTGCGGCAGGTGAATAAGCTGCGGACGCCTGCGCCGGCCCCCGCCGCCCCCGCAACGAAGTCCTGCGCGTACTGCTGTTCGCCAATTCCCCTGGCGGCCACGCGCTGCCCTAATTGCACTTCACAACTGAAAGGGGAGTAGCACTCGAGGCGGGAAATCCCTGCGAATTGAACTCGCCGAGGCCGCTGGTGCGGCCCCGGCGATGCCTTGCAGAAGTTACTGACTACTTGGTGGCGGCCTTCTTGGCGTGTGCTTTCCTGGCCACCGCTTTCCTGGCTACCGGTTTCTGTTCTCCCAGCAGCACATTCAGGTCGTCGGAATTGTAAGGGAAGAAGCGCTGCGAAGCCTGGCCCGTGGTGCTCAGGTGAATGTCCACGCGACGGTTGTTCGCCATGCGGAAAGCAACGATATTGCGATCCACCCGCTTGCGATCTTCCGGCGTGACATTGGGGTTCTTCGCAGTCAACTCTCGCACTTCATTGTCGGTAAGGTTCTTGTCCTTTCCGAAGGCTTTGGTCTCAATCCCTTCGGCAGGAATCCCATGCTCGATCAAATAGCTCTTAACCCGGTCGGCGCGACGTTGTGACAGCACGCGGTTGAATAACACCGAGCCACGGACGTCAGCGTGGGCTTCCAGAATCAACTTAGCCTCCGGCCGAAGCGCCATATACTGTTTGAAATTGGAAACGATTTCATCCAGGCGCCTACCCTGGCTGGGAACCAACCCGGCTTGAGGATTCGCCACGGTCGGCAGGTTGTAAGGGAAGTAAATGCTGTTGAAGGTGAGTTCGGTTTCGAGTGTGGCCTCGTTTACAACGGACTCTGTATCAATCGAGCCCGTAATGTGCAACGTGGCAGTGCGCGTCTCGGACCCGCCGCAGGCGTTGCTGGCATGCAGGGTGTAAGTGGTAGTTTCGTCAATCGGTCCTGGCGAAGTCTTGGTGGGCGCGACCTGAATATCGTGACTGCCAGTCGCCCCGACCGATCCGAAGGGATCAACGGAGATGGTGTCGGCGTTGCCGGCTGACCAGGTCACCGTCGCGGCACACTGTTGGTCAACTTTATCGCCGATTTTGTGGTAACGAACCTCGGCGGGCGACACGCTGAGCGAAGCGGCAATCGCCGTGTTGACGTTCACCGTGGCGTCGGAAGTGTAAACTCCACCCGGCCCGGCGGCGGTGAATTTATAATCGGTGGTCTGCTTAGGCTGGAATGTCTGATCGCCGGAGGCGTTTACGGGCCCGCCGTTGATGTCCGTCTTCACGGCGCCGTCAGAGGACCACGTCAGGTGCGCGGAATCGCCGCAATTGATCTGCGTTGTGGAAGAAGAAAACTGGCCGGTGACCTTCTGGATCGCCACCTCGGCGCTGGCAATGCCGGCGGTGAATCGCGGCAGTGACTGCAACTGCTGTCCACGCGGCCAAGCGACGGTCTTGCGAACGCCTTTGTAAGCATCAACCACCACGCGTTGGTTGGCTTGCACATCGACCTCGGTCGACCAGATTTTGGGGTCGCCGTGTATCACGGTCAATTCATATTTCCCCGGGGGAACGATCAATTCCTGCTTCCAAACC
Organism: Acidobacteriota bacterium; assembly: GCA_003165615.1. The sequence continues at coordinate 5,380 of PLWR01000499.1, forward strand.
CATTCGTTGTTGAATTCGTCGCCGTGCCCAACGAAAAAGGCAGGGTCTTTGCCATTCAAGAGGCCGGCGTCGCGGTCGGCGCCTTCCAGGGTAATGCATCCCCACGGCCCCGTGACCGGCCCCGGGATTGCCTCCATCGTTACATTGATGATGGTGGTCTTATGAGCCTCGATTGTGACCGTCCGCGACTCCGGTTTGTACCCGTAGTTGTACAAATCAATCTTGTGCTCTCCGGGAGCCAAGACTACGAAGTGGTGTGCCGCGTCGACAACAGGATTGCCGTCGGCATAAATGTAAGCTTGACGCGGACTGACGCGGACAATGAGTCTCCCTCTCTGTGCGAAAACGGGCTGTACACTTACCAGCAGCAGCACCATTGCCGAGAGGAGGAAGCTGAAGTGGCGAACACGCATGTGAGTTCCCTCCATATAGATTTGGGGCGTTTCGCGAAATTAAGCCAACTTTGTGTTTAATGAATTCTATCAGATCGCGAAGGATATCTTCATCATGTTCAGCGCCCAAAGGGCACTCGTCTGTTCAAAATTGACCACCTTCCAAGAAATACCTAATGGCATGGCCGCCTATGGATGGAGAACGATAATGCAGGCAAACCCTGGGCCAGCCCGATTTGCTTCATAGAAGTGTCTCGATCACTCGTGAAGGCACATCTTCCAAGGGGCACCCACCCTTTTCGCGGTCACCATTCAAACTCAATACGTGTCCGGCGGACTGCGAACTCCGCATAGGGCGCCACTTGCAACTTGCGCAAGTGATGGGGTTGGTCGGTATAGGCCAGCCCAAACGTCAGGTTGTTCTCGCCGCCCGAGGCAAGATACGGTTCGGGAAGATAGAAATTCTTCTGCGGACCGACGGTCACGTAGCGCCCTACGAATTTCCCATTGAGGAAAATAAGGGCGTCGCAGTCCGCATCGAAGGTGAGCTTCCAGGGTGCTTGCCAAGCTCCATCAGGCAGTGGCAGGGTGAATCTCGCACGGCACCATGTAAAGGCAGGGACCAGTGGCTGGTTCTCCCCACCCCCAAGGAATGACGCGGGCGTCCAAGCCCCGCCGACGGGTCGCTGCCCGGCATTGGCGGGATTTCGGCCGGCCCCTTCGGCGGGCGTAGGCCCGGCGTCCGGGTTAATTTCCCGCCCCCTCATCAGCGCGGCGGTGCGCTGGATTTGCCAACTCTCCAGGCCTTTGGCCGAGGCGAAATCAGCACCAATGCCGGCCGATTCGAGTCCTTTCAACTCGCCCAAATGCTCGCCAAAACTTGGGGCGCCAAAGAGTTCGTAGGAAATTTCCACCAGGTTCGAACCCGGCTGTGCGTATTTCGCGAGGGGGAAATCAATGAACTTCTCGGTGTTGGAGGCCTCCGCCACGAACTTACCGTTGACGAAAACCTTCTTCGCGTCGTCGGCTCGCATGGAGATGAACATCCGGGGCTCGCCGTTGAAAGTGAATGGGGTGCGGTACTTGACGTAGCCGTAAGGCACCGGTCCCAAATCTTCGAGCGCGTGCGGCGGGCCGGCGAGCCATTCACCGGCGGCGGGATCAAACTTTTCCACCCAGGTGTCGCCCTCGCTCAGGTTGATGGGCTGATAGGGCAATGCTGGCGTGGTCACATGGACGCGCGCCAGGTGCCAGGGCCGGTCATAGAGGAAGTCGGTCAGGATATCATCCAGCCGGCACTTCACCGGAAGCGGCGGCAACATCACGGCAACATCGTGCTGGCCGGGGAGGAACTCCAAATCCACCCAGGCGCGACTCTTGACCGTGCCCGACGCCACCAGGGCGTAGGCGTCGGTCAGGATGGGAGCGATCACCGTTTTGGTCTCCTCGGAGCCGGGAACAATTCTTGGGGGAAACTCCCAGAGGAAGGTGTGCAGAGCTTTTTCGCGCGGGACGACGAAGATCTGAAGGTGCTCCTGGTATATCAGCATTTTTTCCGTGGTTCCAACCCGCACCGCCAGAACCGAGGTTTCGTATTCCGGATCCCAATACCGATAGGCCGTGTCGCCTTGCACTTTGGGTTCGTCCTCGGTGGCAAGGCCCATCTCCAAGATTCGCCCCGGCATGTCGTACAAAATCACGAAGTCCCGATCCAGGTTGACGCCGTGAGTGAGCATTTCTCCGGTCGAGTAGCACAGCCTGCCGCCGCTAATCTTAATCTGCACGGGCAGGATCTTCATCTCGCGCGGCGCCAGTTCCAATTCCCCCTGACGGGGAGCAGAGACAAAGCGCTTGCTCGGACTATGGGGATCGGTGAAAGTCATTTTGTAATGCTGGGGAGAATTGGTATTTTCGCGGACAAACAGAACCGCGCTGGGGCCGTTGGTGCGCTCACTCACACTGACGTTGTCGTTCGTGCATTGCGCGCCCTTCAGCGCCGCGGCGCGGGCCAGAACGCTACCCAGCACGCGCAGAGACTGGCCAATGCCGCGGACGGCGTAGTACTTGTCGCCCAGGCCGCCGGGTTCGCGGATGGGAGCGGCATAGTCATAAGTGGTGGTCAGCTTCTTCGCGGCCCAATCGAAATTGGTGCCGCCGATCCCCATGTAGTAATTGAAGGAAGTAACCCCCAACTCCAGCGCGGACTTGGTGAGCAGGTTGATTTGCGTCGAGTCTACACCATCCTGATTCACCGAAAGCAGGCCGCCGATTTCGCTGAACCATCCACCCTGAAGTTCCGTAATCGTCAGGGGAGAGGCGGGCTCTTCGCGGCGCAGTTTCTCCAGCGCCGGGGTGAGCTGCGCCGCGATCTTCCAGCGTGGATAGAAATTGCACGTGTCAATGATCCGCGCCATGTCCGGATCATTATTCTCGCGCGCCTGCCGGGTCCAGCAAGTGATGACGGGCACGCTGATGCCGGCGCTCCACACCATCTGCGCCAGGGCGCGCACGTACTCGCGCTTGGCGTCATCGGGCATGGGCGCGCTGTAGTCATACTCATTTTCCACCTGCACCATGATGATGGGGCCGCCCACCACAATCTGGTTCTTCATGATGAGGGGCAGAACCGCCGAGTACCAGTGCTGCGAGGTCCGCAGGCTTTCCGGGTCATTGGTGCGAAGGGGGAAACGTTTGGCCGCCACCCAGGAAGGAAATCCTCCACGTTCCCATTCCGCGCAAATATAGGGTCCCGGACGGACGATCATCATGAAACCCATTTCGTGGACGAGTTTGACGAACGCTTCAAACTCCGAGAGGTCCACTTTGCCTTCCTGCGGCTCGTGATAATTCCAGAAGACGTAGGTCTCAACGGTGTTGAATCCCGCCTGTTTGAATTTCTGCAAGCGATCGCGCCAGAGCGCCTTGGGACAACGGGGATAGTGAAACGCGCCGCTCATCACCAGCGTGTCCTTGCCATTGAAGGTGAAGCATTTCTCGTCGTAACGGAGGAGTTGCGGATTCTCAAATTGCACGGGCCCTGCGGGCGGAGTGGCTGCCAAAGCCTCAAAGTGGCGCTGCCCATAAGGGTCAAGGCTCGCCGCCAAGGGTGCAGTAACGGCAGTCAAAAGGAAATTACGACGCGATGACTTCATCCTATAAACTCCTTCCAAAGGTAAAACCGGGGAACACGTCTGCGTGAACCGCATGTGAATTCGCGCCAAACGAAATCTCCACAAAGACCTTGAAGTATAGAAGTGTGGGATTGGTTGCGCAACACGTAGGAAAGAACGGTGACCGCTGCGGGCGAACGTTCCGCGGCCCACCCGGACCGCGGTCCCGAGAAAGCAGGAACCGTCATCCGAATTATGGCTGGCCACACACGGCATCATTTGGCCCAAATCGAAAAGATATTGGGTGGGTAGAGCGGTGAAACCCGCGGGCCCTTCGGCGCATCAGATAGGGATTCACATTAATTTAGGAGGGAAGCGATGGACCTGCAATATCCCGTGGGGAAATTTACCTGGAATCGTAGCGGCGAAGGGTTGCTCGCGAGCGAGGCGGAGCGGCAGCTGTGGCTTGCCGACATCGCAGCGACGCCGGCGAACCTGCGAGCGGCGGTCGCGGGCCTGACGGAAGCGCAGCTTGACACACCTTACCGCCCCGGCGGCTGGACCGTCCGCCAGATGGTGCACCACTTCGCGGACAGTCACATGAACGCCTACACGCGCTTTCGCCTGGCGCTGACTGAGAACGAGCCCACCATCAAGCCCTACGACGAGGGTCTCTGGGCGCAATTGAGCGACGCGCGCACGGCCCCCGCCGAGCTGTCCTTAACCCTGCTCGACTCGCTGCACCAACGCCTGGTGATGCTGCTCCGCGGCCTGAAGCCGGAGGATTTTGCCCGCGCCCTGAATCATCCCGAGCTGGGGCGGGTGACGCTGGAAAAATACCTTTCGATGTACGCCTGGCACGGGAAGCACCATGTGGCCCACATCAACGGCCTGCGCCAACGTTCCGGGTGGAAGGCAGCCAGTGCGTAAGGCCCTGGGGCGGCTCGCTATTGCTGCATCACCAGCAAAGTGGGCAGGGACGTCGCAAGGGTTGTGGGGCTGAACATCACGAATTTCGTACTGGAAATGATAATGCCGGCCACCACGCCGCCGGAGGAATTGACGTTGAAGGTCCCGTCCGGATTGACCGTATAGGTGGCGGCGAGGAACGAAGATCCCGCGTCCTGCGCGCTCGTCGAACTGATGTCCGTAGTGCCGGCAATGCTCCCACTGCCGTTCGGTGCGACGGGGTCCACCTCCGTCTGCGCGCTTTGGATAACAACTTCCGCCATCCCGCCGAAGAAGTTTCCCGCCAGTGAGGCGTTGTTGAAAGGTCCGCCCGACTGCGGTTCAATGGATCCCGTGTCCACCCCCGGTGCGGTATCGACAATGAAGCCCGTGTTCAAGCCCGACAAATAGAAAATAGGAGTAGTGCCTCCGCAAGTTTGCGAATCGCTGCTGAGGGTCACGCGCCCGCTCGGCTCGACGGCGTAGGTGCACGTGTAAGTGCTGGAAACCTGCATCGCGCCGGCGCGATCTTCATAAAACGTGATCGCCATCGAACTGCTTCCATCAGCGCTAGCTGTCTCCATGGAGACGGCCGATGCGGTACCAACCATGCTCAGCCCGTTGAGATAGAAAACCATGTTGCCATTGAGCGATGCCTGCGTGAAACCGCCTCCGCCCGCTGGCACGCTTTGCTGATCCCATTCCCCACTGGCCCACGGGCCGGAGTCGGCATTGAGCATTAGCAATTGAGAGCTGGACACCGTATAGAACGTGATGTTGGAGTTGGTTTCCAACAGGGCGATGATTCCCGTGCCGCGGCCATTCGCATCCAGGCTGGTGTAAGTTCCGGCAGCGTCGGGTGCCGCGGTGTTGGAGATGTTCCACGCGTCGTTGCAGTCCTGCTCCATACCAATGAACGTGTTGCCACTCGCGCCGATCACGCCCACACAGGCGTCGCGGCCGCCCAGGGGAGCGGGATCCCATCCGACGGTGCGGAAAACGTAGCTGCCGGTCAATCCGCCGGCAAAGGCGCTGGAGTTTTGGCGCAGGACTTGGCCCGTAGCGATATAGGCGCTCGAGCTGGGGCTGTCCCACTCGATCATCCGGCCGCTAGTGGCGGGGTTGGAAGACATCGACCCGAGAGCGAAGTGCGTCGCAAAGGTTCCGAACGGAGTCGCCAGGGTGGCGCAACCCCGGCCGTCCGGCCCCACCGAGTAGGAGCTGGCCGAGGTGATAATGTTGCCGTGTTGCGCACCGAGCACGCCATTGGTATCCGCCTCCCCCGCGGTGATTCTGCCGGTTCCATCGGCGGTGAAGGAGCCGACAACAGCCAGGAAGCCAGCGTCATTAAACCCGCTCAGGCTGAAGGCATACGGCCCGTGGAGTACCGTGTTGTTGCCTGAGCTGGTGCACGCTTCCGCGGGGTTATCCACCGTAATGCTGAGCGCTTGCGTTTGGGTTTCAGGCGTGGAACTTGAATCCGTAACCATAACAGTGAAATACGTTGTGCCCAAAGACGACGGTGTCCCCGCAATCGCGCCCGTGGAGGGGTTGAGCGACACACTTGGGGGCACGGTACCCACGGGGGTACTCCAAGTGTAGGGGGGTGTGCCGCCCATCGCCGCGGCCATGGCGGCGTAGGGTTTGGAGACGGTGCCGTCGAGCAAAGAGGTTGTGGTGATGACCAGCGGCCCGGGCGCGCCGATGGCAATGGTCAGAGGCTGGGTTTGGGTCTGGGGCGTCGGGCTGGAATCCCATACGGCAACGGTAAAGGTGAAATTCCCCTGCGACGTGGGGCTCCCGGAAAACACTCCGGAGGCTGGCTGCATGGTCAGGCCGGGTGGAAGCGAGCCCGTCGCTAGGCTCCAGGCATACGGAGGGATGCCGCCGCTGGCTTCAATTTGTGCCAGGTAGGTGATGCCCTCGGAACCGGCGGGCAGCGACGTGGTAGAAATGCTCATCACCGTAACCACGGTGATGCTGAGCGGCGCTTGCGCCGAAGCCGGCCCGGCTGAAGAATCGGTGACTTGCACGGTGAAGCCGAAAGTTCCGGGAACGGTGGGGTCCCCGGTGATGGCGCCGGAACTAGCGAGTGACAAGCCGGTGGGCAAAGCGCCGCTGGCCAGGCTCCAGGTGAGCGGCGCTATGCCGCCCGTGGCTTGCAGAGCGGCGCTGTAGTTGGCATTCGGTGTGGCGTTGGCAAGAGTGGTGGTGGTGATGGTAACGGTCGGCGGCCCCGCTGCATTGATGGTGATGGCGAGGGACTGGGTTTGGGTCTGGGGCGACGGGCAGGAATCGCGCACGGTAACCGTAAAGGTGAAGCTACCCTGCGACGTGGGGCTTCCGGAAATCACTCCGGAGCTCGGCAGCAGGCTCAGGCCGGGAGGAAGTTGACCCGCCGCTAGGCTCCAGGCATACGGAGTGGTTCCGCCGCTGGCGTCAACTTGTGCAAGGTAGGCGGTGCCCAGGGAACCGGCGGGCAGCGACGTGGTGGAGATCCTCATCACCGTGGCGACCGTCAGGCTGATCTGCCCCTGCGCCGAGCAGGGTCCACCCGATCCGGCGGACGCATCCGTGACTTGCGCGGTGAAGGTAAAGGTCCCGAAAACGGTGGGAGTTCCGGTGATGGCGCCGGAACTGCTCATGGTCAATCCGGAGGGCAAAGCGCCGCCCATCAGGGCCCAGGTAAGCGTCCCCGCACCGCCGCTGGCTTGCACAGTAGCGCTATAGCTGGCATTGGGAGTGGCGGTGGTAAGGGCGGTGCTGGTAATGCTCGGCGGCGGACAAACCATGACCACTGCGGAACTGGTCTTGGTGGTGTCGGCGACGGACGTGGCCGTAACCGTAACGCTGAGGTTGGCCGAAACCGAAGAGGGGGCATTGTACGTTGCCGAAGTCGTCGTGGTGTTGGAAAAACTCCCGCAGGCCGTGCCGGTAAGCCCCGACGCGGAACAACTCCAGGTCACTCCCTTGCTGGCCGAATCGTTTTCCACCGTCGCGGAGAACTTTACCGTTTGCCCCTGATCGATATTCGTCTGGGCCGCCGGAGAAATGGAAACGAAGATGGCAGGAGGTGAGGCAGGAGGGGTGTAACCTCCCCCGCCGCCGCCCCCACCCCCGCAACCGCAAATAACCACCAATCCGCCGATCGCAAGCAATAGCCGTTTCATTGGGGCGCACCTCCTGGAGCTGGTGTCATTTGCGAAACGCAGACGCTCCCAAGTGCAGTCATTCCCGCGAAAGCGGGAATCCACTCCGCACGCCATTGGAAATGAGCCGGTGACGGAATGGATTCCCGCTTTCGCGGGAATGACCAGTGCTTCGAAAAGGTTCCCATTCCAAATGACACCAGCGCCTACCTCCGGGAGCACAGAATTCCCACCACACGTTTGGAAGTGCGGGGCAGTGGGCCAGTGAGGCAACGCAACGCATGTCCCGATTTGTCCTAAGCCCCGCATTAGAATTCCTTCATCTTGGTTATCGGCGGGTGGTGGGGAGGGGATGAAAAAAATTTGGGAGGGAGGGCTGAGGAGCTGGAAGTTAGGAGTTGGGAGTCAGGAGCCTGGATCAATTTGTGCTCTTTTCCTGATGTCTCCGTGTCCTGGTGGTGATATCTCTCGGGGTTGCGGGATCTGAAAGCCAAGAGCTGATGCCTGAAAGCCTGCCCCCGCCAGGCCGCCATTGGGATGTAGCCTCACTTTTTAATTGACAAAGCCTAGATATGTGAGTATAGCGGAGGTGGAAGCCGGTGCCTGGAACGAAAGGGCAGCGCCTGTGCCGAAGGTGAGAGAGTTGAGCCCCCGCCCCTCGTGGCGAATCCGCCACACCTTAAACCAACAAAAAGTCACAATTGGGGAACCACTACCACAAAAAGCTATTAAAAATGAAGGTCGATCCGGAAATGTGTATGAAAACAAAGGGTAGAATGACAAATTGTCCGATAAAGTGTCGGACATTTGTGCGCATTTGAGCCGATTTTGCAGAAATCTCCGGGGGTTGCACGGACTATTTGCCGCGAATTGCAGTTTCGGAGCGTTATTTTGCGGAAATTACCGGCACCAAGTAACCCCTTGCGCCCAGGACACCAAGATACCAGGGAAGTGGGCCATGGGTTCCTACCGCTGGCCGATTTGCAGCGTGGGAAATGTCAGGGTTGGATTGCTAACGATCACAAGCTTGTTGCCGGCGATGGCGATGCCCACCGTGGTTCCGCCGGAAGAGCCGGTGCTGAAAGTCCCATCGGCATGCAAGGTTATTGTGTCGGAGCCGGCAACGCCCGCGGACTGGGTGGAGGTGGAAGCCGTGTCGGTAGTAGTGGTCACAATTCCATTGCCCGTCAGAGTGAGAAGGCCCAACTCTGCCTGCGCGGCCTGGCTGACCACTTCCGAAGTTCCCATGTAGTAAGTCCCTGCCAGGGAATTGGTAGTGAGGCCCGTCGTTTGGGATTCAAAGGTTCCCAATTCAATCGAGGAGTCGGTACTGATTTGGAAGGCGGAATCCAGGTTATACAGATAGAAAATGGGGGGACTCGAGGCGCAATTGTTGCCAGTCAGCGTCACCCGGCCAATCGCGACCACCGAATAGGTGCAAGTCGTGCTGGTCGTTTGGAAGGCGCCGGCGACATCCCGGTAAAGCTGCGTCGTTTCGGAACTGATGCCATCGGCCGTCTCGGTGGCAATCGCAACATCCCCGGCTGCCCCGGAAAGTCCCAACCCATTCGCATAGAAGGCTACGTTGCCGCGGAAGGAGGCCTGGTTGAATCCCGAACCCCCGAGCGGCGCCGTCGACTGCTGCCAATCTCCGCTATAAGCGATGCCGGGATCGGCGTTGACAATGAAGAGCTGCGTTGTGGAAACCCAGTAAAATGTAAGAGTGGAGGTGCCTTGTCCCACGGAAAGAATTCCCGTGCCGCGCCCATTCGTGTCGGCAGCAGAATAGGTGTTCAACTGCGTATTATTGGTGACGCTGGTGTTGGTCGTGTTGGTGACCGTTCCATTATCATTGCAGTCCTGTTGCAGGTAACTGAATTTGTTGGCGGCGCCACTGACAATTCCGACGCAGGCGACGCGGCCGGATGTGGAGGTATCCCAGCCCGCCGTGCTCAACGCGTAGCTTCCCGTGAGGGGAGAGAGGAAGGCGACAGGGTTTTGCTGAATGATCTGGCCCGCGGCAACATAGGCGCTGGAGCCGGGGTTTTCGAACTCAATGAGGCGGCCCTGGGTGGCAACCCCCGCGGACAAACCTCCCACCACAAACCGCGTGTAGAACGTTCCGAATGGAGTCGCGAACGTGGCGCAACCACGGTTGTCAGGTCCCACCGAGTAGGAACTGGCACTGGTGATGAGGCTACCGGATTGAGGGCCCAGGACGCCGTTGGTGTCAGCTTCGCCTGCCGTGATATTGCCGGCGCCATCGGCCGTGAGGGAGCCCACCACGGCAAGAAAACCTACCCCGTTGTAGCCGCGCAGGCTGAAAGCGTATTGCCCCACCAGGACAGAGTTGTTACCCGAACTCGAGCAAGCCGCCACCGCGGCATTGATGGTGATGCTCAGGTCTTGTGTGACGACCTGCGGCGGCGAGCTGATGTCCGATACTTGCACGGTGAAGGGATAAGTGCCGGGCGCGGCCGTGGGGACGCCTGAAATCGCCCCGGTCGTGGGGCTGAGCGCCAACCCCGTCGGCAGCCCCCCAGCGATGACTGTCCAAACCAGGGGCGGCGCGCCCCCGGTTGCCACAAGTTGCCCCCGGTACGACGTGTCCACCGTACCGTCTGCCAAGGCAGCCGTCCTCATGGCCAGCGGCGAGGGGTTTATGGTGATGGTGAAGTTTGAGCTTGTAAAATTCTGCTGGACCGGACTGGAATCAACCACCGTCACGGCAAAGGAATAAGTGCCTTGCACGGTAGGCGTGCCGGAAATCACTCCGTTGTTTTGCAGCACCAGTCCCGAAGGCAGGCTGCCACTGTAGATGCTCCAGGCCAAAGGAGGCAAGCCTCCTGAAAAGGGGAGAGAAACGCTGTAGGCAATTCCCACATTGCCATTCGGAAACGTGGCAGTGGGAATGGAGAGAACTCCCACGACGGTGAGGCTAAAGGTTTGTTGTGTTGAGAGCCCGCCACCCGGCGCCGTCGATGAATCCGTCACTCTGACCGTAAAAGTGGAAGTGCCGCCCGTGGTGGGTGTTCCAAAAATCAATCCGGCACTGTTCAAGGCCATCCCTGCCGGCAGCGATCCGCTGGCCAAGCTCCAATTCAGGGGCGCTACACCACCGGTGGCCTGAAGAGTTGTGTGGTAAATATAAGTCGGCGTGGCGGTAGGCAAATTGGTGGTAACGATACTGGGCGGAGGCATGACGAAGAATGTCGACGAAGCGGCCTGGGTCGTTTGGACCGTGGAAGTTGCCGTCACCGTGACGCTTAAGCTGGCTGAAACCGACCTGGGAGCGGTATAGGTTGTGGAGGGGCCGGTGAGGTTGGAAAGCGTTCCGCACGTGGCGCCCGCGCATCCCGGCCCGGTGACGCTCCACGCCACGCCAGCGGCGGATTGGGGCGCAGCGTTGTCAGCCAAGCTCGCCGTAAACTGCAGGGTCTGGCCCTGGTCGATGTCGGGTGGAACGGCGGGAGCAATCGACACCACAATGAGCGGAGATGGCGCCCTGCTACCACAACCGCACATCAGCACCAGAATCGAAAATGCCAGCACGAGCTTCTTCATTATGTATGCCTTCTCTACTACCGTAACACATCCCCTTGGACTTTGGGTATATCCCGGCCAACAACCCATCCAGGAAACGCCGGCTCGCAGCCACCGGCGCCAAGCCTCAAGGGAAAGATGATGAAACTCTGCCAAACGCTGCCTCGCCCCTCGCCGAAATTGGAAAGCGCGGCCGCCCGGCCGGGTGCCCTCAGCAATAAAAGTCGCCTTACCGTCGGCGCGATCAGGATAACGTTTGATCGGTTGACGTGGAAGTGGACGAATCCTGAAACACCCCCGTTAAAACGGGCAACTTGCAGTGGCGAGTACAGCCATTCTTGCAGAATGCAAAAGCCAAAATCATCTTCGCCAGAGTTGGCCCTCCAGCCCCCCCAGCAAAGGCAACATATATTTCTACCTGCGTCCAAAAGTAATGTCAATTCTCTCTGCTCAGAACCACCTGCTCATGATGACTTTTTGCTCGGTGTAAAACCCTACGGCGTCTTTGCCGTGGGCGTGCAGGTCTCCGAAGAAGGAATTCTTCCATCCCGCAAAGGGGAAGAAGGCCATGGGGGCAGCGACCCCAACGTTGACTCCCACCATGCCCACTTCAACTTTTGACGAGTACTCGCGCGCGGACTTGCCGTTGTTGGTGAAAATTGACGTGGCGTTGCCATAGGGCGAACGGTTCACTAAATTGATGGCCTCGTCCAGCGTCTTGACCCGAATTACGGAGAGCACGGGTCCGAAAATCTCCTCTCTGGCGATGGTCATGTTAGGCGTGACATTGTCGAATATGGTGGGCCCGAGGAAAAATCCACCGCTTGCAGACTTGTAGCGGCGCCCGTCGCACAACGGCGTGGCGCCTTCGGCGATGCCTTTTTCGATATAGCCCGCCACGCGCTTGCAGTGGTCGGAGGTCACCAGCGGCCCCATCTCGATTCCCGCCTGCGACCCGTCTCCCGATGCCAGCGCCTCTGTGCGTTTGGCCAGCAAATCGAGCAGCGGCCCGGCAGCCTCGCCCACCGCCACCAGCACGCTGCCCGCCAGGCATCGCTCACCCGCGGCGCCAAAGGCCGAGCCGATGATGGCCTCCACGGTCTTGGGCATATCGGCGTCGGGCATTACCACCAGGTGATTCTTCGCCCCGCCCAGCGCCTGCACGCGTTTCCCTTCCGCCGCCGAAGTGGAGTAAACGTATTTGGCCACCGGCGTCGAACCCACAAACGAAACCGCGCGTACCAGGGGATGGTGCAACAGCGCGTCCACCGTTTCCCTACCGCCGTGGACGAGGTTCAGGACGCCCGCTGGCAAACCGGCCTCCGCCAGCAATTCAACGATGCGCGTTGGCGTGAGTGGAACCTTTTCCGACGGCTTCAGCACAAAGGTGTTACCGCAGGCGATCGCGAACGGGTACATCCACATCGGCACCATCGCGGGAAAATTGAACGGCGTAATGCCGACACACACGCCCACAGGCTGCCGAATCGTCTTGCAGTCGATTTCCCGCGCCACATCGTTCAGCGAATCGCCCATCATCAGGCTGGGCATGCCGCAGGCCACTTCCACCATCTGGATGGCGCGGCGAACCTCCATCCTGGCGTCCTCGGCGGTCTTGCCGTTCTCGCGAGTGAGGATGGCCGCCACTTCCGCCGCGTGCTCTTCCAGCAGCGTTTTGAAGCGGTAGAGCACCTGCACGCGGTCCACCACGGGCACCTCGCGCCACTTCAAAAACGCATCATGCGCGGTGCGAACGGCGCGATCAACGTCATCCGCGGTGGCGTAAGGCGCCTCCGCCAACACGGCCCCGGTGGCTGGATTGGTGACCGGCAGAGTCGTGCGGCCCTGTGGCTTCTCCCAAACCCCATTGATATAAAAACCCACCAGCCCCACGGCAGATTCCATCATTCTTCTCCCTCCCATTCTGTGATCTTGTTTACTGATCACGCTCCGTCATCGCCGGAAAAGAATTTCACCCAGAGGGCACGGAGACTCACGCACAGAGGACACGGAGCGAGGCTGAAATGCCCTGGTCGCTACTCCCTGTTCTCCGCGTTCAGGGGTTCCAAGAATTCCATTGACAGGTCACTTCGTGAACTCTGTTTGAAACGTTCTTTTACCATTTTGGATATTAGATTCGAAGGATCGAGAGCCGCTAATCTGCAGATGTGCGCGGCGCGCTAACTCCAATCTAAAATCCAAAATTGGTCACTTCCACGCCCCTCCGCGCACCGCCCGTTTTAGGTACTGCCCGCGGCCGGGCTTGCCGAAGAACCGGCCGTTGTCCACAATCACTTCCCCGCGCGAAATCACGGTGCGGGCGTTGCCGCGAATTTCAAAACCCTCAAACATCGAGTAGTCCACGCGCATGTGGTGTGTCTTGGCGCTGAGCGTGTGCACCGCCTCGGGGTCCCATATCACCACGTCGGCGTCGCTGCCAGCGGCGATTTCGCCCTTGCGCGGGTACATCCCAAAAATGCGCGCCGGCGTGGTGGAGGTGATTTCCACGAAGCGATTGAGCGTGATTTTTCCCGCATTCACACCATGGTGATAAATCAGTTGCAGGCGATTCTCAATGCCCGGGCCGCCGTTGGGAATCTTGGTGAAATCATCCTTCCCCAGGATCTTCTGGTCTTCGAAGCAGAACGGGCAATGGTCGGTGGAAACCACTTGCAAGTGGTCGTGCTTGAGCCCGTCCCAGAGTTTGGGTTGATGTTCCTTGGATCGCAGCGGCGGAGTCAAGACGTACTTAGCGCCTTCAAAGCCCGGCCGCGCGAGATCATCGATGGAAAGCAGGAGATACTGCGGGCAGGTCTCCGCAAACGCCGGCACGCCGCGGTCGCGCGCCTCACGGACTTCATTCAGCGCGTCCTCGGAAGTGAGGTGCACAATGTAAACCGGTACGCCGGCGATCTCCGCCAGGGCGATGGAGCGGTGCACCGCCTCCGCCTCCGCTTTCACCGGCCGCGTGAGTGCATGGTAGATGGGAGCGGTTTTGCCCTCGGCCACCGCGCGCGCCACAATCACGTCAATCACGCTACCGTTTTCGGCGTGCATGCAAACAAGCGCGCCGTTCTTGGCGGTCTGCGAAAGGGCTTTGAAAATTGTGCCGTCATCCACCATCAGCGAGTTGGGGTAGGCCATGAACAGCTTGAAGCTGGACACTCCTTCGTGCACCATGTCGTCCATGTCTTCCAAGCCCGCGCCCGCCAGGTCGGTAACAATCAGGTGCAGACCGTAGTCGATGGTGGCGCGTCCCTCGGCCTTTTTCCACCAGGTGTCGAGGGCGTCGCGCATGCGAGTGCCGCGCGCTTGCGTGGCGTAATCAACGATGCAGGTGGTGCCGCCGAACGCCGCCGCGCGCGTGCCCGTCAGGAAATCGTCGCTCGACATGGTGCTGCCCAAGGGCATATCGAGATGAGTGTGGGCGTCGATGCCGCCGGGGATAACGTACATGCCCATGGCGTCAATCACCCGGGCATCGAAACCGGCGGCAAGCCCCGGGCCTACCTGGCTGATGCGTTCGCCCTCAATCAAAACATCGGCCTTGCGCGTTTCTTCTGCGGTAACAACCGTGCCATGGCGAATTAGCGTGGTCATAGGGCCCTCTTATGAATCGGGTGATCGGGTGAACAAATTGATCGGGAGATCTGGTGATCCGGTGATCGGGTGAACAGAAAGGCGTTTGCGCCCCGTTGATCTTTTGTTCATCTGATCACGCGATCGCCATGCGGATAAAGCCCAGGTGCTTTTCAATCATGGCTTGTTTGGTGACTTCGAGCGAGGCTTCAGGATGAGCGGCGTTGAAAGCTTGAATCAATGAACAACGGACAATTCGAGGCATGGTTCCTCCGGTAAGTTATACCAGCATGATACGAAAGAGCCCCTCAGCCCAAGATACGGACGATGCCAGGCATTATGATGCGTCTGTTATAAGGAATCAACCGGAAGGGATAGCAGGGACAATTTGACTTTGCCTTGAAAGATTTTTTCCTACCGGTAGGAAAATGGACAATATTTGTGTTGACAATACACCGGTGTACATCGCTAGTCTACGTAGGAGGTGTCAGGTTTTAGGTCCCAGGTGCCGGTATCAGGTTGTTCCCGAGAGGCTGCGCCAGAGTATTACGGAAAGCTGATAACTGAAGACTCAAATATTCATGAAAACAAATGAGTTATAATCGTCTTGCCAAGATATTCTTGAAAATAATGGAGAAAGACATTCGACGCGGAATAGGCAATTGACCTCAGCATGGGCATAATGCCCTGAATCGGAGAATCACATGCGTGCGATTGACATTGAGTTTCGATACCGCTTCTGGGTCATCTGCCTGACGTATGCTCTGGGCTTTGGATGCTACCGGTTCGACCACCTGAACGCGACCTTGGCGCTGGCACGCTGGATGTTCAGTGCCCGCGACCCTCACTTGGATTCTCTGGCCGCCCGGCACGCCCTTCAGGTGCTGTTTGCCCTCTCGGCGGCGCTGGTGACTGCCGCCGCGTGGATTCGCACCTGGGGAGGCGCCTATTTGCGCACGGAGGTGGTCCACGATGGGGCGGTGCGCACGGAAAAACTGGTCGCCGACGGGCCTTACCGCCGCCTGCGCAATCCCCTTTATCTCGGCAGTATGCTGCTGGCAGCCGGCATGGCGATGCTGGCCAGTCGAACCGGCGCGGTGGTTTTGATCCTGGGGAATTTGCTCATCGTGTTGCGCCTGATTGGACGGGAGGAAGCTGCGCTCGGGCAGGCCCAGGGTGAAGGCTATCGCACGTTTCTAGCGGCCGTCCCGCGCCTTTGGCCGTCGCTGCGGCCCCGCCTGCCCGCCGGTGACTTGCAGCCGAGATGGTTGCAGTCTTTCCTGGGCGAAGCGTGGATGTGGACTTTCGCTTTGGATGGATTCCTCTTTGCCTGGAAGCTGGATGAGCATCTCTACTACACCATCCTCTGGGTCTCCGGAGCCGCGTATTTTCTGATGCGGATTGTGCAGGAGCGTTTGCGCCAGCGGGACTCGCAGCGCCCGGTGCCTGACCAGCATTCTTCCCGATCTTTGTAATCATGGACGGAGAGATTATGGATCGCTCATTTCGAATTCTAGTCGCGCCGCGAAGAAAGGATTCACCATAGGGCACACAGAGAACCACAGAGAAAAGCGCTTCGCGCATTTTCATTCATCGTGGCGAGCCCCAGGCTCATGCGAATCTGTGGGGAATTCGTCCTTGGCTTGCGGCCGGCAGGCGCGTTGTGTACATCGTCTTAGGCTAACGAGACTCGCTTGCCGTCGCGGTTGCCGTGTGGCAAGCTTCTGTCAGGTAACGCGGCGCGGTGGCGTGATGTTGGTTGCTAAAGTGGTCACTCCTTCTTCATGACGAATCAAGGCGGGAAAACACGCGAGCTGATGAAAGCGGGCGAGCCGGCTTCGACGGATTCTTCCCAGCTTCGCCTCAAGGCAAGCTCTCGCACTTTTACGCTTTGGCAACGCGTCCAGATATTTGTCGCCACCTGGATTGGTTATATCGCGTTGCTATTGATCGGCCGCAGCCTGCGCTGGGAAACGTTCGGATGCGGCAATTGGGAAGCCGCGCGCCAGATGGGCAAAGGATTGGTCTACACCTGCTGGCACCGCCAAATCTTTTCCGGCACATGGTTCTGGCGCAAACGCGGCATTGTGGCCATGGCCAGTCAGAATTTCGACGGCGAGTATATTACGCGCATCCTTCAGAAAAATGGCTACGGCGTGGTGCGAGGTTCCAGTTCGCGGGGCGGCGCAAAGGCTTGGGTGGAAATGGTGCGCTGCCATCGCCAGGGGCTGGAAACGGTCTTCACCATCGACGGCCCGCGCGGCCCGCGCTTTGTGGCCAAACCGGGCTCGGTGCAGTTGGCCAAGGCCACCGGAGCGGCCATCGTCTGCTTCCATTCGGCGGTTCGCCCCGCCTTTGTGTTTCGAAAAAGCTGGGACCAAACGGAATTTCCCTTCCCGTTCAGCCGGGCCGCAATGTTTGTGGCCCCCGCCATCTTCGTTCCGCGCGACGCGGATCGCGCCGAGCAGGCCCGCAAGCTCCAGCAAGTTCAGTCGGCATTGGATGATCTCCGCACCCGCGCCGAGCAGTGGCAGAAGAGCCAGGGCGAGCTTCCACGCTCCCCGGAGGGGAGGAATATCATCAGCCGTAGGTGAAACCTGCGGACAGGAACCATGGGACAAAGATGCCTATCGACATTGCCAATGACTACTCGCCGCGCGCGCCTGCAACAATTCGCTTCAATTCCTGATAGATCGCTTCGGCCTGAGCTCGTGATTGTTCCAGAGTTCCGGAGCAATCGATCAAGTAATCCGCGCGGCGGCGCTTTTCTTCCACGCGCATCTGCGCCTCAATGCGGCGCTCGGCTTCATCGCGGGAAACGCCCGACTTGGCCATCAGGCGTTCCAGTTGCTGTTCAGGCCGGCACCACACCACAATCACTTTGCGCAGAGTCCTGTCCAGGCCCGACTCGAAAATCAGCGCCGCGTCTACAATCACTACAGCATGGGGGTTCCTCTCTTGCTCCCCGGCGGCCAGTTTCTTCACGCGCGCGATGATGTGCGGATGGACGATGGCGTTGAGCCGGCGCAGTTGTCGCAAGTCGGCAAACACCTTGGGGCCAAGTTTCCGCCTGTCGATGCGGCCGCCGGGATCGAGGATATCTTTCCCGAAGCAATCGATTACCCCTTGGTAAGCGGGTTGCCCGGGCTCAATCACCTTGTGCCCGATGCGGTCGGCGTCGAAAATAAATGAGCCCAGGTCCTGGAAGAATCGCGCCACGGTGCTCTTTCCGCAGGCGATGCCTCCGGTCAGACCGAAGCAAAGCCCGAGGTCCGAAGTCCGAGGTCCGAAGTCAACTACTTGCAAGCGGCACTCCCCTTGCACCAAATATGGGCAGACTTGGGAACATGATGGGAGCAGCAGATGTAGCGCCTGTTCTGAAGGTCCGCGGCTCGTTTCCTATGGGCAAAGAAAAGCCTTCTCGCTACGAACCACTAGCCACTGCTCTTAATCCCGCGCCGCAACCGCGCGGCCTGAATGGTGTTCGACATGAGCATCACAATAGTCAACGGTCCGACGCCGCCCGGCACGGGAGTGAACGCGCCGGCGATGGCCCGAGCGTCTTCGGGTTGCACATCCCCCACCAGCACCGAACCTCGCTTTTGCAAGGTGGCGAGAGGCGCGGTGGGATCGTGGAAGATCCTGCGCACTTCCTCTTCCGTCGTCAGGCGGTTGATGCCCACGTCGATCACCGTCGCGCCGGGTTTGATAAAGTCGGCGGTAACGAAAGCCGCTTTTCCCATGGCTGCCACCAGGATATCCGCTTCGCGCGCCACCGCCGGCAGATCGCGCGTGCGGGAGTGGCAAATGGTGACAGTGGCATGTTCGCGCAGCAGAAGCATGGCCACCGGCTTCCCCACAATGTCGCTGCGGCCGATCACCACGGCCCGCGCTCCTTTGAGGGGAATCTTCGAGCGCTTGAGTATTTCCAGTATTCCTGCCGGCGTGCAGGGCACAAATCCCGCGCGCCCGGCAACGAGGTTGCCGATATTGACGGGGTGGAACCCATCCACATCTTTCGCCGGGTCCACTGCCATCAAAATCCGCTTGGTATCAACCTGGGGAGGGAGGGGAAGCTGAATCAGAATGCCGTCAATCTCATCGTTGCGGTTGAGATCGTCGACTAACTTCAGCAGTTCGCCAGTGGTCGAATCTTTTGATCGCACGATTTTCTCGCTGTAGATACCCAGCGCTTCACAGGCTTTCACTTTGTTGCGGACGTAGATCTGCGACCCGGGATCTTCGCCCACCAGCACGGCTGCCAGGCCGGGGGTGATGCCCTCGCGCTTCAGGTCCGCGATCTGTTGCAAGAGTTCCGATTGGATTTCATCTCGAATTTTATTGCCGTCAAGTAGGGTTGCCGTCAAGGTAGGTCTCCCAGGATCAGTGGATCGTGGACAGTGGCGAGTCAGTGGCGACTATCCACTAGCCACTAACCACGGCCTTATATGAATCGTTGCGAGTTTAGCACAGTCAGGGCTTCCGGCTAAGCCCACGATGCGTGCCAACAACGTTTTACCCTGGCCGCGATTTGAAAACGGAAAGGGGCAATCCATCCCCACCCAGGAAAACACCCTGGCGTAGGGCCGAGCTGCGCTGGGCCTCCTTAATGCCCTCGCCCTAAAGGGGCGTTCCAATGGAAATCCATTCACAATCGCGGTTGAAGAGGAGAACCATCGCGCGGCTGGTTTTCCGTATCGGAAGTCTTTGCAAAGGTAAGGGATTGGCTACGACGAACGATGCGTGTGGGATTGAAATAAGATCGAGGGTCGCCCCTTTGGGGCTCAACCGCTGGGTGGCGCAGACGCTGAAAACCGACCGTCTGCGCCACCCCGGGGGTTAATCCGACGCGCCCCGATCCTTCGAATTCAAGGTGCGCTTCCAGCTTTCTCCTTCTTGGATTCGACCCTGCTCGCGAACTTGGCCACCGGCACAGAAGTTCTCCGATGCGTCGCTTCGGCAATCTTGTCGAAGGCATCGAAGGCCTCGAGGTCAAATGTGTAGACACGGCCTTCAACTCTCACCAGTCGCGAGACAACTCTTACGCGCATACCCACGGGCGTCGCGGCCAAATGTTTCATCTCAATGGAAATTCCCACCGTGTCTTCTCCGGCTCCCAGCAGCGGACTGACGTTCTCACGTGATGCCAGCTCCATCCACATCAATAATGACGGGGTGGACAGGACAGGCAGGACGCCGGGACCCATGAAGTGAATGGCTTCCTGGTCGGTGACCAGGTAGCTCTTCTCAAGCACTCGCGTTTCCTCGGGCACGGTTTACTCCTTTTATCGGTTCGCCTGGGTCCTCCCATCAAACTCCTTGCTGCATCCGTCGTTTGCGTAACATGCCAACACCCGGCAATGGGAAAGATCACCCGTACCGGCTGGGGGCCATTCGACCTGCAGCGCAGGTTCTCAACCCGGGCCTCCCCGAAGGGGGGCTATGGTAGCACTTGATGCTACTAGGGCACAACGCCTCTAATCCCACGTTTTATTGCGGCAATGAAGTGGGCGGCAACTGCCAATTCGTTGTAAGCTGCGTAACGCTACGCGGGCAATCGCCGCACCGCTACCGAGGAGGCGAGGCGCGCGAAGGTGCCGGGCGTCGTAATCCTCACAATCGTGATCGCCGCGGATGGAACCGTAAGCAATTTGAAGGTTCAAAAGGGGCTCGGCAAGGGACTCACGGAGAGTGCCGTGAATGCAGTACAGACTTGGGAATTCAAGCCGGCCACGAAAGCCGGTAAGCCGGTGGCGTGCAGAGTGAGGGCAAAGATCTCCTTCAAGTTGAATTGAGCTGAGGCTGACGCTACTCGCTGTTAACGTGTTGGGGCACAAGAAAGAGCCCCATGCCGGCTCCTACCAGAAGGGTTATTCCCCATACCTGTCTAATGGATGCGCCCCCTCGATTCGGTTGTGAAATTGTCCGGATGACCGTGCCCGAAGGCAGTTCTTTCTGGAACCCGTGACTGGACCTGCCGCCGATGCCAGCACAACCCCCAACGCTTTGCTTGATTATCGCCGCCCGAACATTGGCTCCGGAGTGCTGAGATGGAATCGTGACATTCCCTCAAAAGTCGGCGAGCTTCTTGAATTGCACCAGGCGGATAAATTCCTTTTGGCTCTTGGCGTCGGAGGCCGAAAGTAGAACTCCATTCTCGGACACCCATAAATCATAAAAAGGGGAGTACGGCTGCTGGTGTTCTGCACCCGGAGGATTAACGGAATGCTGGGGGTTATGGGCAAACCTTTTAGACGGGTCCCGAACTTCCAACCGGAATTCCGAAGCGCTCAACTCGTCGTGCAAGATGGCGTATTTCCCGCGCCTCAATAGTCTAAGTGACGCATCGCGAGCGAAAAAGGAAATCGGGAACGTCTCCGTGGCTTCATCTTCCTGATACAGCGTGAAGCAGGTAGATTCGCCGGTTTGGGATCCTAAATTTCGCGTCAGACCAGCGAAGAAAAAGGCCAAGGGCAGGAAGAGCTCAGCAGAGTCGTTAATGGTATCATCATCTATAGCACGCAAGACCTTGCCTTCACTGCCGGTTTCCTCGCATAGCATTTCCGACGGAGTTCGCCGACATCCGTATGCGGTATTGTCCCCCATGAAGTTTTTGAAGGCTAGAGGTCGCAGGCGGGGAGAGAGCTTGATCCAGTATGGGCTTGAGTCGTTCTCTGTGTCACAGTCTGAGAATCTTAGCTCACCGAAAACCTCAAATCCGCCGTCTTGGGATTTCCAAAGCGTCCATATGTCACAAGATGCAGGTGCCTCCTTTACCTCGGCTGAGAGAATAATCAAATGCCTCCCTTCCGCAACTTGCGTAAGGCTGGGATCCTCTTTGCGCCTTTCTGCCAACCATGCGCGGGCCTGTGCTTCGTCAGCGTCCAATTGGGGTTTCGAAGGAGTGACGGGACCCGGTTCATCAACTTTTGGACGTGCCTGCGAAAAGACATTCAGCGTGGCCATCAACAGCAGGATTAAGCTGAGGATCATCCTCCGCCCTTCTTTGACCACGCGACGCGAGTGTGAGGATCGATTCCGCATTTCACATCTCCTACTTGCAGAGTTTCGAAACATTGTACGCTGCGACGCCGACCAGCGCTCCGGCTATCGCGTCGGAGGCGTAGTGGTAGCGGCCGTAGACGATGGCGAGCGCGACACTGGCGGCGAGAATCATGAACATGGCGCCCAAGCGCGGCGCGTGCTTACGAACGGCCAACGCCACGGCGGTGACCGCCGCCACATGTCCGCTGGGAAAAATGCAGGCGTTCACGCTGTAGTGGTCGAGCAGCCAGAAATTCAACCTGCGCAGCAGAGGGTCCACATGCGGAACCGGCACGTCACCAAACAGCATGCGGGGCGGGGTGAGAGGGAAGAAAGGATACACGGCGTAACAGAAGAGCGTGGCCAGCAGCACCGTGGCCCAAAAGTCGTCCAGGGCGCGATGGCCCTTCGCAGCGGCGGGTTCGCAGTTTCCACAAAATGCCTGGATAACGCTTCGGCCGTGGCACCGGCATCCTGCCGGCAAATGCCGCCAAGATGGCGGCGCTACGTCATCCACCCAATTACAGGGCACTTCATGCGCGACACTTCGCTGCGACGCATAAAGGATTGCGGCCACCCCCAAGGGTGCCAACTGCTCCTGCCGGAACGCCGCGATCGTGTCGTGGTCCGGATGC
>PLWR01000017.1 GCA_003165615.1 Acidobacteriota bacterium
ACTATTTACGGATAAGTTCTAAGTTGTTCGTTACCTTGCTGGCACTGCTTGCAATTGGGACAATCGTGGGCTGTCGCGAGTTCTCCACGAAGTCGCCGGATATTTCCGACAGCCTCCGCAAGGCGCTCTATCAGGCTGGCCTCAAGGACGTCACCGTCAGTCAGGATCGCGACAAGGGCATCGTGACCCTCGGCGGCCAGGTCGCCAGTGAGAACGATAAGTTGCAAGCCGAATCCGTGGCCAAGTCGCTTACGGGCACACAGGTCGTCGCCGACCAGATTGCGGTGACTCCCGCGGGTACAGGAGTAGAAACTGCGGCCGTGAATACCGATCTGGACCAGGGCATCGAGAAGAATCTGGATGCAGCGCTGATCCAGAACAAGATGAAGAATAGAGTGAATTACGCGGTGAAGAACGGCGTAGTCACGCTGACGGGAGAAGTGAACTCGGAGCACATGCGCACCAGCGCTCAGTCGGTGGCGACCGGTGTACTGAACGTGCGGCAAGTGGTGAACGCCATCCAGGTGGTCAAACACAGGAAAGCCAGTTCATCGCAGTAGGAACTGCGGAATCGTTCAATGCATGAGACGGATAGTGGCGGCCGCTTCAACTGCGCACAGAAACCTTGAAGCGGCCGCTCATGAGCCCCCAGGGGAATGCTTCCTGCCAGCCAGGAGCTTCCCCTGGGAACCGGGCCGCAGGTTACTCAAACGGCTATCTTGGCCGCGAGCTGGGCTCCCAGGGTTACGGCGGCCGTGATGTTGTCGATCACTTTGCTTATGTCGCCTTGCCGAACTTTCGGAAGTTGTCCGGCCCCACCCCATCGCAAAGCCTCTGACGGGTTTTGCTCATCTACGAACAGAAAAAATTAGAGCGAAAATCCGGCGCAAAGATGGGCAAGTTGGCAAGCGATCCCGCGCCCCTGCTCTGCGATGGCTCTCCCGTGCCCCTCTGGCAGGGTTGACAATGAAGCGAGAATCCAGCCCGGACGCGCAGAGAGCGGCCTGTGAGCGCCTGCGACCCCTTTCCAGCCTTGGGACGCATCGGGGCGCTGTGAGGGTTCTGGGGGGTTCCTGCACGGGGAAGAGGATAATCATCGGACGCACCCTGCCCGTCCCGCAGCACAACACGCCTGCCGTACAGCCTGCAAGCACCCACCCTGCCATGCTCTTCCTTGCCCGCCATCCTTACTCTGTCGCGACTCCGTGGAAGGGGGATGGGTACGCGTCTCACCTTAGCTTGGCCTTGTACCTTGCCCTACTGGACCCCGTACCGGCCTGTGTTGGCCCCTGCGACCGTCAGGATGGTTGTCCAAGGGGTGGTGGGTGTCCTACGACACACCCATTTGGGCCTGCGGAGCGAAATACGCATTTTCAAATTTCACGATGTTGGCAGATTTCAGGGTCCAATTTTGGGACAGTTGCGTGGCCAGCGGCCTACTCCTTCGTCTTCAGTTTGGAGTCGTTCTCGCGGATGAATGCCTCGATCTCCGTTGCGCTGGCCAGCAGGCGCAACCACTGCTCTTTGTAAAGCGTGACCGGAAAGCGGCCCATGCCATAGAGCGAGACCGCACCTTTCTCGCTCACCTTCAGAGTGATGCCGCCCTTGTCTTTGGTTTTGAGTTTGGCATTCTCCGCCCGCAGGCGCTCCAACTCCGCTTTCATCTCCGATTCATTCATCGTTTCCCTCCTGCTACCGAGTCGCAATCGCTACCCAACTTTACGGGTTCGGCCCAGCCTCACACATCGATAGTGTCCTAATTTGGATTGCGGCGCTAATCTGCCTGATACCCGCCCTCATGACACGCGCTCAACTGGTCTCCTCCATTCTTGAGGCAAAAGCTGGTCGAATGACGTTTCCCGTCAAAAGGGTAAATGTCGTAGGTGATGGTTCCCCAATAGTAAAAATGAGAACCGCTTCCTTCTGTATCCTGAGAGAAATCTGTGGGAACCTCGGCGGGTATAAAGGCATTCATTGTAATTGGAACTCCTTTCCCGAGTGTCCCGCCAGCAATGGGCAAGCAGACTGCGGTAAGGGATTTTTGAAGTTGGCTATTTTGCATGGGTGGCTCATCACCGCGAATCTCTACACATCTCCATCCCTCCACATCGAATGCGGGCGAGTCTCCAGAATCGGCCAGCACTACGCGGGCCGAGGGAAAATTCTTGTCTTTCGTGAATCCGAACCCGGTTCCCTGTACCACGACCCATGCGCGAGAAGCCGCCAGAGTGGCTTCAGCGAGTTTGTGGGTGTCTCTACTACCGCTATGTATCTCGCACCATTGCAACATGCTAGTTACCGCAAGAATGATCGTGAACCCAGCAATCCACCAAGTAGCCCGCGCAGTGCTTCTAGCCGATTTATCGGCGGGAGTTTCCTTCTCGCGCTTGGCTTTGCGCTCCAGCTCCGCTTTCATCTCCGATTCACTCATTTGCTTCCCTTCTGCTACTGATTCGCAATCGTTACCCAACTTCGCGGGCTCGGCCCAGCCTCACACCTCAAAGACCTTCAACACCTCATCCCCGTAGTGGTTGATTACCTTGACGGCGATCTTGCCTGTCTCCGGCTTGTTGAAGGGGCGGCTGGTGGTGCTGTACAGGCTGCTCCAGGCGGCTTCGTCAATGTCCGCACGCAAAGCCCGTTTCAGCTTCTCGTAGGGTTCCTCGGCTCCGGTGAAATAGGCATGGCGGACAAAGAAACTTTCGCCGTTGTAGTCCGTGTCAATGAACCAGCAAGCAATGTCCGCCGTCGATGAACTGCGAATCTGGCCAGTGGTGGGGTCGTATACATCCACGCCCTTGATTTCGACTACGATCTGCCCGCACTTCTCCCGGCGAATGTCCACGTCCGGTTCACCGAAAACCATGAAGAGATTGCCCGCGCCAGTCTTCTTGAGCAGTTCATCGCCCATCGCAAGGTCCGGGTTCATCTTTGTGGGAAGCACGGTCAGCTTGCCGTAGCGTTTCACCTCTTCGGCAACGTGCGGGTCGAAGGCGAAGGCTGGGCTGCTGACCAGCGATGACAAGCGCCCGATGTTGATTCTGGGGGTTGACCTTGCCGCCTTCCTTCAGGCTCGTCGGGCAAAACACAAGCAGCCGTGCAAGCCGGGTGAAATCTACTGCGTCCGCTGCCGAGCCCCGAAATTCCCTGCCGAAGACATGGCGGAATACCAGCCTGTTACCGAGAAGTTTGGGAACTTGGAAGCGATCTGCCCGGACTGCGATTCCATCATGAACCGGCGCGTCAGTATAGCCAAGCTGGCGCAAGTTCGCGGGAAAATGGACATCACGTTTACGAAGGCACCGGAGCAAGTAAGCAATAGGATTCAACCCACCGTAAACAGTGACTTGAGATAGGGAGATCAGACCATGACAAAACTGCCTCTTCAGCAGAATC
>PLWR01000396.1 GCA_003165615.1 Acidobacteriota bacterium
GCGATACACACCACGTGCCCAACGTTTTCAATTGCCGCGGCCTGCCCCAGCGGACCGAGCAAGTCAGCCAGGATCTCGCCGGGCTCCATGGCCACCAAGACGCGGCTGGTCTTGCCGATCCCTTGAACCACCAGAGTGATGGTGCCTTTTTNNAGGGTCAGCGGGATGCGCTCGCTGTCGGCGCAGGGACGCAAAATCACGAATTGCCCTGCCTGCCAGTGCCGGGAAACGCCGGTGGCCTGCACCTCAAACCAGGCAATTTCCGGAGTAATCAGCCGCTTCGCCAGGATGCGATTCTCTGCCCTTGCATCTGTAGCGCCGGGCTTTAGCCCGGCACCAACCGATGCCGGGCTAAAGCCCGGCGCTACATCAGCCCCCGTACCTGTTGCGGATTGGTGATCCCGCAAAGCATCATGAATCGCCGCCGCGGCGGCGCGCCCATCACGCATGGCCAAAATCACGGTGGAGCCTCCACGCACCACGTCGCCGCCGGCAAACACCCGCGCCATACTCGTCTGCCCCTTGGGGTCCACTACGATCTTCCCGCGTTGGGTCACTAGCTGCGGCGTGGAGCGCTGCACCGTGGGGTTGGGGCTCTGCCCGATCGCCATGACCACGGTATCCACCGGAACGCGATATTCCGAGCCTTCCATGGGAACTGGCGAAGGGCGCCCGGATTCATCGGGCTCGCCCAGCTTCATGCGGATGCACTCCATCTCGCGCAGCGTTCCCTTTTCGTCGCCGATCAGGCGGACCGGCGCTCCCAGGAATTCAAAATGCACGCCTTCCTCTCCGGCGTGCTCGATCTCTTCGAGGCGAGCGCGCAGCTCGGCTCGGCCACGACGGAACAGGATGGTGGTCTCGCTGCCCATGCGTCGCGCCCAACGCGCAGCGTCCATGGCGGAATTTCCACCGCCCACCACCACCGTGCGCTTTCCAATGTGCACAGGGGTATCCGTCTCCGGAAAGCGGAATGCTTCCATTAGATTCAGACGGGTGAGGAATTCGTTGGCGGTGTAGACTCCCACCAGGTTTTCGCCGGGAATATGCATCAAATGCGGCAGGCCCGCGCCGGTGCCCAGGAAAACCGCCTCAAAACCTTCCGCCATCAATTCTTCCACCGTATACGTCTTGCCCACGATGACGTCCTTGCGGAATTCCACTCCCATCGCTGCCAGCCGGTCAATTTCATCGTGAATGATTTCTCGCGGCAGGCGGAAATTTGGGATGCCGTAAGCCAGCACGCCGCCCAACTTGTGCAAGGCTTCAAACACCGTCACGCGATAGCCATTGCGCACCAAGTCGTACGCCGCAATCAGGGATGCCGGACCGCTGCCAATCAGCGCGACACGCGCACCTTGCGGCGTGGGTGCGGAGGTCGTCAAGGTGGACGGCGCGGGTGATTTCTGTTCTCGGTTCTGGTCCGCCGCAAACCGTTCAAGCGAACCAATCGCCACCGGTTCGAGCTTTTTTCCGAGCAGGCAGGATTTTTCGCAGAACAACTCGTGCTGGCAGACCCGGCCGCAGATTCCCGGAAAGGGGCTGTCCTCGCTGATTTTCTGGTAGGCCGCTTCAAATTCTCCTTGCGCCATCAAGCCGATGAAACTCTTGATGTCGATGTGCAGAGGGCAGGCTGGCACGCAAACGGGATCTTTGCACTGCAAACAACGCAAGGCCTCAATCCGGACTTGTTCCACGGAGAAGCCCAGCGCGACCTCGGCGGAGCCTTGCACGCGGTCTTCGGGCGTGCGCACCGGCAACACTTGGCGAGGCGCCTTGGGATTGGGCTTCAGTTTGGGTTTAGCGTTTACCGGGACTGCATCAGCCTGCTTGGGAATCTGTGAATCCACCGTTTTTCCCCTCCGACCGCCTTGGTACTGCGTGCTTATACCCAGCGAACGCGTTTACGATGATTGGAACGCGTTTGCGGACAATAATTTCCAGCCTCAGTGACGGCCCCGCGTATTACGGGAGCAATTCATGTGCCAGCCAACATCGGATGCGTCTAATTTCAACCGACGGCGTTGGGTTCTCACATCATGAAAACATACAAATTAACACATGTGACATTTTGCCCTAATTGCCCCCATTGCTGTTGTATTCGTAAACAGGTTGGTCCATACTCCCGCAGGATTCGCACTTGTCTCTCGCAAATGGGGGTATTAGAAATGGCAGTCTCAACTCAAACAGTAAAGACAGCGTACGACTCCGCCATGGAGAATTTTGATCTCGCGGCGGATGCATTGAACTTAAGCACCGATGTTCGAAACATGATTAAGTCCCCGGAGCGGATTTTGCAAGTGACGCTCCCGGTACGGATGGATAACGGTCACATTCAGAAGTTCGAGGGTTACCGGGTTCAGCATAGCACGGCGCGGGGCCCGGCTAAAGGTGGTATCCGGTATCATCCTGGAGTTACGCTTGACGAAGTGAAAGCTCTCGCCACGTGGATGACTTGGAAGTGCGCGGTGGTCAACATTCCATTTGGCGGAGGCAAAGGGGGAGTAACCTGCAATCCCAAAGAGATGTCGCAAACCGAACTTGAGCATATGACTCGCCGTTACGCCAGTGCGATTCTGCCGCTCATTGGTCCTCAACAAGACATTCCTGCTCCGGATGTCTACACGAATTCGCAAGTCATGGCCTGGATCATGGACACGTACAGCATGACCAAAGGCTATCCCATCCCCGGGGTGGTCACAGGAAAGCCGATTGCCCTGGGCGGCTCGCTCGGTCGGAATGAGGCCACCGGCCGCGGAGTTTACTACACCGTTCAGAGTGCGGCCGAACACCTGCGCATTCCCATCAAGGGCGCGAAGGTGGTGGTGCAGGGCTTTGGCAATGCCGGTTCCATTGCCGCGCAATTGCTCGACAGCAATCAAGCCTACGTTATTGCCGTCAATGATTCGCGCGGTTGCGTGTACAACGCCAATGGGCTCGACATTCCCAAACTCATCATGCACAAAGAGACGACCGGGGGCGTGATGGGCATGCCCAACGCTGAAACCATCAGCACGGAGGAACTGCTGGCCCTCGAGTGTGACATCCTCATCCCCGCTGCATTGGAGAACGCCCTTGACGCCACCAATGCCGGCGCCGTGAAAGCCAAGATCGTGGGTGAGGCGGCCAACGGACCGGTCACACCGGAAGGAGACGCCATCCTGGAGAAAAACGGGGTGTTCGTGATTCCCGATATCCTCTGCAACGCCGGTGGCGTTACGGTCTCCTACTTTGAGTGGGTGCAGGACGAGCAACACCTGTTCTGGGAAGCGCAGGACGTTTATAACCGCCTGGAACGGGTGATGAAGAACAGCTTTGCCGAGGTGTTGAAGATTCACCTTGATCATAAGGTCAGCATGCGTACGGCCGCCAACATGCTCGGCATCAGCCGGGTCGCTGAGGCCACCACGCTGCGCGGTCTCTATCCCTGATGGGAAGTTGAACTCTCCTGGCGGACAGGCCGGGGGCCGCATCATCCCTGTGCCCCTGGCCTGCCTTTTCTTGCCGACCATCCGCCGACATACAAGTCCGCTAACTTCTGCAACGAAGCACTAAGGACACCCAAGAGCTTGCTTAAGCGCCTTGAGCGGTGGGGTGAGGCCCCTTTTGCTCCAGAGAACTTGGCCATCCTTGCCGGTCAACTCCACAGCGACCCCCATTAATCCCTGATTCTGCCAACTGAGAGTGGCGTCCGCAGCCTCCAACGTATCGACGATTCTTAAGCAGGTGTGCTTCTGAATGGCAATAATCTCCCGCGGGCGCGCGTTGTCATCGTCCGCCCATTCCGTCTCAAAAAGGACCTTTCGGATCGTGTGCAAGTCAGGCTTGCTGTCTTTGACTTTGATGCCTTGCGTGGAACCGCTTTGGCACACAGACAATAAAAGGACCACCGACACCGCAATTCTCATGGAGTATGTTCCCTCATAGTATTCAAAACATCCGGTGATGAACCGGCAAGGGCTTCGCCCTGGAAGTGGCCGCCTCCGAATCCCACGGCCTGCATCTTCGCTCGCAAGTGGGAGAGAATCTCAATTCCCTGCGCCGGGTCGACCAAGTTCTGGGGAAGCGACTTGGCGAAAGAAAGGGTGCCGCGAGCCGCGTCTCCAGCCGCGGCGAGGGCCGCGGTTGTCACTTGCAGGAACGTCCTTCGATCGATTGCCATGCTTCTCACAGCACCCCGACGGAGAGTATACTCGCGCCAAAGACCTGCCGGAAGGGAATCCACTTCGAAACAATGGTCATTCCCGCGAAGCTTGTCCTCGCGAAGGCGGGGAGCGGGAATCCACTTCGCAAGCCATTCGAAATAAGGCCTTGACGGAATGGATTCCCGCCTTCGCGGGAATGACTGTACTTGGGAGGGTTCGCGTCTCGCAAATGACACGAGTGCCCGGTTTGCATTTGGACTCGCCTTTGCGGCTCTGCCGGTCCCGCCGGCTTGCAAAGAATCCCTGCGGGCAATACGGCGCTGGACACGCGCGGAATAATTTCGCAGAATATCAATGGCGCCCAAGAAACTTCTGTTGCCACGGGCCCGCAAGCTGGATGGTGTACCTTGGGATTTTCCCCGACCGCCCCGAAAGATAAGACTCCCATCACCGATTACGTGCAGGGGAGTTTTGTTCCCATCTCGCGCCTGATGCATGAATGGGAATTTCATTCCGCCATCACTCTCAGTCCGGCGGAAGAGCGCACCATGGTGCGCGAACCCGTGCAGGCCATCCCCGCGGCGATCGCCCAGCGCCTGGGAAAAGTTCGGGTGCTGGCGGTGCCTTACATCGCCTGCCTGGAATCCGGCGATGTGGTCTGCCGGCAGAAGCCCAACGGGGAAGCGCACACGGCCGCGTGGGTGGAAACCCCGGAACGCATCAACCTGCTGCTGGCCTGCCGCGAACTGGACGCTCACGATACGGGGTTCGAACTTCTGGGGAGCGCGGCGGAATTGCTCCGCCCGCGCCTGACCAATTCTGAGATAGCGGCTTACAGCCTGATGTTGGAGGAGGAAATCCGTCACGGAGTGCGCGGCGAAATTGATGAGGACGCCCTGAATGCCAAACAAGCCTACCTTCCTTCCCGCGCCGGGCGCCGCTCCCGCGCACAATTTGAGTGCTACCGCGATGTTTCCTTTGTCAGCACCGCGGCGGAATATATCCACGGGCTGTGGCACGACGTGCAGATCCGCGTCGGCCCGGAGCACCTGCCCATCGCCCAATTGCGCCGCCGCATGGACCTGATGGCTGAGCTTTTCCCGCCCAACCCCGGCTATCGCGTGTTCGATGAAACCGTGGAAAAAGCGGAATAGCCGTTTTCGATTGCGATTGCCGGATTTGATCCAGCCCTGTAGCCCCGATGGGGAGGAGCTGCGGTCAAGGGTCCGCAAGCGGGCAAGGGTCACAAGTCGCGAGGAATTTCCGCAAAATATACATCCCAAAACCGCAATTTGCAGCAAATTGGCCTTCCCAATCCCTGGTTTTCTGCAAAATCGGCTTCAATCAGGCACAAATGTCCGGCATTCTCTCGGTCAATTTGTCATTCGACCCTTTGTTTTCATACACATTTCCGGATCGACCTTCATTTTTTATACTTTTTTAGGGGGTAGTCGTCCCCCATTATTGACTTTTTGTTGGTTTGAGGCGTGGCGGAATCGCCATGATGGGTGGAGGCCAGAAGCTTCCCGCTGCATGCGCACCGTCCTTCCTCGCCGAGCGCGGACTTCTCTATCGGGTGTACTCACAAAACTAGCCTTTGTCAAGAACAAAATGAGGCTACACGGGGTGGCCACGTCCTGAGAATTTCTGGGGAGGCGCGCAGTTGGCTTAGTGTCGCTTAGGCGCCTCTGGGTGTAGAAAAAGGCAAGCGCGATGCCATTCTGTCCCTTGAAAAGTGTTTAAAAAATTTACAGTGCGTGTGGTAGATTCATCCTTTATGTTCATGCAGATAAGCTGGGAGGTTGGTTCAACGACAGAGGGTCTTAGGTCATTAGCGCGAGGTGGGCTGAGTCATTTCCCGCAAAAACATCCGAAATTTCGCGCAAATGGTTTCCTTGCAATCAGGTACATCAACCCGATGGTCCCTAAGTTTTGCAATTGCCTGAGTGTACAAAAATTATACAGTGGTCACTATGGTATTCAGAATGCTCCCATGAGAAAGGGGTGTGTCTAGTTAAGGACTTTATGTCGTTCAATGGCGCACACCCCACTACGAGGAGGTTAAAGACCCATGAAGCTATTTAAGGCATCGTTAATGGTAGCTTTTGCCATCGCCATGGCGCTGTCGTTTGGAATGAGCAAACCCGAATACTCCAAGAAAGAGGGCAAGGGTTGCACTTTCTGCCATCCGGCGGGGAAGATGAAGGAATTAACCCCCGCAGGTCAATACTACAAGGATCACAACCACTCCTTGGAGGGCTACAAGGCTCCCGCGGGCAGCTAAGCCGGATCGATCGGTCGCGAGGGTTGGGGTAAACGATTCGCGGGCCCGCCCTCGCGGTCCGAGACCGGTTGGGGGTGAGGTGAACTGAACCACCGGGGCTGTTCAAATCTGCCCAATGCGGAGTGGTCCGAAATGTTAGAATGCGCCCCATCTTTGTGACCCGTGATCGCCGGGGCAGGAAAGGACTTTGGTTTTGCCGGAACCCAATCGTAATAGTGCCTACAATATTCTCGGCATGCTGCGCGGCGTAATTCGCCCTGCCGTCTATCTCAGTCAGAATCTGATCAGCCGCACCGGTGTGGTTTTGGCCACCACCAGTGGCATCACCCTGGTTTTTGCGTTTGTTTTGCTCATCTTCGGTTTCCAACCCAATCCTTACGCGGGGATTGTGGTTTTCATGATTCTGCCCCCCATCTTTGCCCTGGGGCTGATATTGATTCCCATTGGAATTGTCCGGGATCTTCGCAAATATCGGCGATTGGGAACGCTTCCCTCGGCGTACCCGACGGTTGACTTTTCAAGTCAGGGCGTGCGGCGGACGGCGCTGTTCATCGTCATCATGACGGCCATCAACATTCCCATTTTCGCGTTTGCCACTTACCGGGGGACGGTTTTCATGGAGTCCACCCAGTTCTGCGGGCAGACTTGCCACAAGGTGATGGACCCCGAATACACCGCCTACCAGCGGTCTCCCCACGCGCGGGTGGCCTGCGTGGAGTGCCACATTGGGCCCGGGGCGCCGTGGTTTGTGCGTTCCAAGCTTTCCGGCAGCTACCAGGTTCTGGCCGTGACCTTCGATCTCTATCCCCGTCCCATTCCCACGCCCATCCACAATTTGCGTCCGGCTCGCGAAACCTGTGAGCAGTGCCACTGGCCCGAACGCTTTTCCGGTGACAAGCTGGTGATCAAGACGAAGTATGCCGACGACGAAAAGAACTCCACCACCAAAACCGTCCTGTTGGTCCACATCGGTGGGCGCAACCCTGACAGCAAGCTCATCGGGATTCATGGCCGCCACCTGGGATTGGTGTCCTACCTCCCGGGAGACGGCAAGCGGCAGCAGATTCCCTGGGTAAGCTATCGCAACGCGGACGGAACCATGACGGAGTTTGCCTCGACGGATACTCCCCCCAAAGCGGACTTGCTGGCGAATGGCGAGAAGCGCACCATGGATTGCATGGACTGCCACAACCGCCCGGCGCACAGCTACGACCTGCCGGAGCGCGCCGTGGACAAGGCCATGAACAACGGTCTGATTTCCGCCGCGCTGCCCTTCGCCAAGAAGACGGCCGTGGAGATCATCAAGAGGAACTATCTGTCGCGCGAAGAGGCCAAGCAGAAGATCCCCGCGGCCTTTGCGAAGTACTATCAGGACAGCTACCCGGCCGTCTGGTCGCAACGCCGGACCGAGGTCACCGATTCCGCCCAGGAAGTACTAGCGGTGTGGGACCGCAACATCTTCCCGGAGATGAAAGTTACCTGGGGCGCGTACCCCATGAACATCGGCCACGAGGACTTCCCCGGCTGTTTCCGCTGCCACGATGGCGCGCATTCCGCCCAGAACGGCGACACCATTACGCAAGACTGCAACGCCTGCCACAACCTGCTGGCCACGGAAGAAGCCGACCCCAAAGTGCTGACGGATCTGGGGATTGTGGAAAGCAAGTCGGGGCAGAAGTAGCGCGCGCGGCGGCTGCGGCAGGCGCAGCGGTGGCAGACCCAGCGGCGGCAGACCCAGCGGTGGCGGCAGGCGCGTGGCGGCGGCGGCAGGCGCGCCACAGCGGCAGATTCACGGCTGCGCCAGACGCGCCAAGGCGGCAGAACCGCGGTGGCGGCGCCCGGGCCCAGGACGCGCGGCGGCGGCAGGCGCGTGGCGGCACCCTNNTTGCATGGACTGCCACAACCGCCCCACCCATACCTTCGACATGCCGGAAAACGCGGTGAACCGGGAAATGGCGGCCGGCCGCATCAGTCCCGATCTCCCCTTCATTCACAAGGAGGCGAGTGAGCTTCTGAAGGTGAATTACCGCAGCCGACTGGCGGCGGAGACCGAACTGCCGGAGGCTTTGCGCGAATACTACCGCAGGAATTATTTCGCGATTTACAATTCCCGGCGCGCGCAAATTGAAGAGGCGGCGAAGGGGTTACTGTACATTTATGAGGGAAATGTCTTCCCCGAAATGAACATCACCTGGGGGACGTATCCCAACAATCTTGGCCACAATGATTTTCCCGGCTGCTTCCGCTGCCACGACGGCAATCACAAGTCGAAAAGCGGGGCGGAGATCACCCAGGATTGCAACGCCTGCCATACGCTGCTGGCCATGGATGAGCCCGACCCCAAGATTCTGCACGAAATGGCCGGCGGGAATTGAAGAGCAGAAGGCGGTAGCTGCTGCTACCGCAGTCCAAGGCGCTTCGCGCATTTTCATTGTCAGGGGTGTGGGCCTGCGATTCACTTTCAAGAGCGGCGGGTGAAGAACACCGCCGCAGCAACTTGCAACACTATCGATTCGATCTGTGGGTAAGCTTTGAGTAACCCTGGGGTTGGTGGTAAGCTGGCAGAGTATTCCATAGGGCCTTTTCGATCATTCGAGAAAGATAATCTGTTTCCCAAGGAGGATTCCATGAAGTTGTTTCAAGTCCTGGTTGCACTGGCCATTCTGAGTGGTTCCGTGATTTCAATTTCCACCGCCAAGCCGGCGTACGCGACGAAGGAAGGCAAGAAATGCACCTATTGCCATGTCGCCGCCGGCAAGCCCGATCTGAACGACACCGGCAAGTGTTACAAAGCCAACGATCATTCGCTGGCCAAGTGCTCTGCCCCCGCCGGCAATTAGAAACCGTAGCATGGCCATCTTGGCCATGACTTCACAAGGGCAAGATGCCCGTGCCACCCCGTGCCGGGGTAGTAAAGCGAATTTCGTCAGCCGAACGCGTATTCCGATCTTGACGCTCGCGCTCCCGGAATCATTTCCAGGAAGCGCGGGCGGATGTCCGCCGACACATTCCACAAGTGATCCTCTGCCCGGCGCGCCTGCATCGCGGCGCACAAGAGTTTGTGTTTCTTGCCGGTGCATGTGGGGTAACCTCTCCACCCATCCATGACAATTTAAGATTGGGGCCTGAGCCGCACCGCCGGTTGTCCCCTTTACACTTTGACTCCAAATGAGGTGACTGGTTGCGCCTCTGCGTGTCAGCTATGAAAATGGCAGTGCCGAAGGCACTTTGGAGTGCGGCCGCGAAGCTGCCGCTTTGCCTTGCGCCAGCTCGCTGGCGGCGCGCATGTGCCACGGGCATCCTGCCCGTGCTCGGGCATGGCCAGGATGGCCATGGCACTTTTGCGCGAAGCGGGCTTCGCCCGCATGCAGCCGCCCACAGGGGGGAGCACCCACGGCAAACTGCCCCAGCACAAAATTCGCGTTTGCTTTGTGCGACGTATTTTCACTAGAATTAATTGACAGTTTCAGGCGAAGCCATTTTCTGGGAAGGGCAGAGGTCACTTGAGCGGAAAAAACAATAAGGTTTGCTTTCTGGCGGCTATTCTCATTCTGGTGCTAGGCGGAGCAGTTCCCTGGATGGCGATGCGGGCGGAGCCGGCCCAAGCTCCCACGCTGACGGACGCCAAACGCGACAAAATCCTGACCTACATCCGGGAACGCTTTGGCGTGCCCGATACCGTAAAGCTCACCATAGGCGCGCTGCATGCCTCCCCCGTGGTCCCTGGATACAATCAGGCCACGGTGAACGTGGACGACGGCAAAGCCCAGCGCTCGCAACAGGCGTTGGTCTCCAACGACTCGCGTTTCCTGGTTTTGGTCACGGGCGCCATTATGGACCTACACCAGAATTCCCCGGCGGAAATGACCCAGCGCATTCAGGAAACCTTCAAAACCGGCGCCGATCTGAAGCTTTCGTTGAGCGCCTTCAAGCCCTCGTCATCCGCGGAATTTGAGCAAGGGACGCTGACCCTCGATAACGGCAAGAACAAGCAGGACCGCACGCTGCTTCTAACCCGGGATGGCAAGCACCTGATCATGAGCGAACTGTATCCCCTGGGGGTCGACCTGCGGCAGCAAGCGCTGCGCGCGATTTCGCTCCATGACGAACCCACCCTGGGACCGGCCAACGCTCCCGTTACCCTGGTCGAGTACGCCGACCTTGAATGCCCCACCTGTGCCCGCATGCACGAGTTCCTGGAGACCAAGGTGGTGCCGCGTTACGGTAATAAGCTGCGCGTCGTTTTCAAGGAGTATCCCCTGCCCATGCACGACTGGTCGTTTACGGCGGCGATAGCCGACCAGTGCGCTTATGAAATCAATCCTTCCACCTACGTGCCCCTGCGGACCGCCATTTTTAGGAACCAGCAGCTCATCAATATTGCCAACCTCCGGGATTCGCTGCTGAGCTATGGCGAACAGGCGGGACTCGACCGCGTGCAACTGGCCGGTTGCCTCGATGCCAAATCATCCCTGCCCCGTATCCAACGCGACATGGCGGAAGCCAAGCGCATCGAGGTGATCTCAACCCCCACCGTTTTCATCAACGGGAGGATGATGGTGGGACTGCCCTCCGAGGACGCCTACTTTAAAGCCATCGACGCGGCATTGCAGGGCAAGTGAGCATTTGAGGAGCGGCAGCGCCCTGTTTTCCAGCAGGCTGATGGAAAAGTCGTCGCGACGCCCTCTGTAGGGCAATAACTTACTTGACTCATCCCGCAGAGGGACCGAGGACAAAAAAGGGTTGGGCAACATTTTCCGCACCTGTCATCTTTGACATTTGCCCTTTGACTTTTGATTTTCTCTTGCCGAGCCGCGCGTGG
Source organism: Acidobacteriota bacterium (assembly GCA_003165615.1). The sequence goes on from PLWR01000396.1 coordinate 11,252, forward strand.
CGCCACCCGATGTTGCTCAAAACCCAACCAAACCCAAGCTGATTCTCACCGCTTCGTCGACCCTTGCCAGGGTGCTGCGGTCAATCTGACCTAGGTGTTTGATGAGTCGTTGCCGGTCGACGGTGCGGAGCTGGTCCAGCCGAATGGCCGAACGGACTTCCAGGCCGTTGCTGCGGGTAGGTTCGATTACGACTTCCACGGGATAGGGGACAGGCGAGATTTTGGAAGTTATGGCTGCCACAATAGTCAAAGGACTAAACCTGTTGCCAATGTCGTTTTGGATGACCAAAGCGGGACGGGTCTTTTTGATCTCGTGGCCAACGGTGGGGTCGAAGGATACGAGATAGATTTCTCCCCGCCGGATGTTGGTTAGCGGCCGTCTTTGGGTTTGGCGTGAGATTTTTGCCATGCATCTTCCTCGAGGGGAAACCACTCCAAGGCAATCTTCAAGTTCTCCTGGGCATTGGCCTGATAGCCAGCTTTGAGCCGGTCTCGGAGGTTCCGTCTTCCGTGGCTCTTGACATAATGGATGATGGCGCTGGAAACAAAGCGGCTGCGGCCACCTCGGGTGGTAACCCGGTCGAGCACCGCCAAAGTTTCATCCGGCAACATGACGTTGATGCGTTTGTTCATGGAAGTTTGTGATCCAGGATCACTGCTTGGCGAAGATACACACATTTTGTGTGGATGTCAAATGAACGATCCAGGGAAATCCTCTCCTTGCCGCCATTGACGAATCTCTTCTATAATAAATAGGTTTTGGCCAAATTGCAGGAGCAATCATGTTTGCCTTATTTAAGAGAAACAAAGATGCGGTAAAGAAATACCTGCTCATTGCCTTCCTGGGCATCGTGTCCCTGAGCATGGTGGTGGTGATGGCGCCCCTCCCGAGTGGCGACACGTCCCGCCCCGAGGGTAACGTGCTGGCGTCGATTGGTGGGAACACCATTACCAGCGCCGACCTGGATCAAACCATCCGCGACCGCTTTAAGAACTCACCCATGGGCTTCGACAAGCGCATGATCCCGCTGGTCGCTCCCACCGTCCTTGACCAGATGGTGACCGAACAGGTCCTGACGCAACAGGCACATAAGATGGGGATTGAAGTTTCTGATCAGGAGGTGGTGAACGGCTTCCGGGAGCGCCTCCCCTGGCTATATCCGGACGGAAATTTTGTGGGCGCTGACCGCGCCGCGGACCTGGTGGCGCAAAACACCGGCAAGACGCTCGCCCAGTTGGAAGCCTTGTTGCGCGACAGTCTTCTTGAGGACAAGATCCGCAGCATTGTCGCCGACGGCGTCCAGGTAACGCCCGCGGAAGTCCTGGAGCAGTTCCGCCATCGCAACGCCAAAACCAAGATCGATTACGTGCTCTTTGATCCCAGCCAGTTCCTCAAGGATGTCAAGATAACACCGGACGCCCTGGACGCGTTCTTCCAGAAAGACCGTGCCCACTATAAGCTTCCCGAACAACGCCAGGTGCGCTATGTGATGATCGATCCTGACCAGGTGCGGGCGCAAGCGCAAGTGGCAGACGCGGAACTGCACGAGTACTATGCCCAGCACCTCTCCGATTATCGCGTGCCCGACCGCGTCAAGGTGGCCCACATCCTCTTTAAGACCACCGGCAAGACCCCGGCGGAAGTGGCGACCATTGAGAAGACGGCGGCCGATGTGCTGAACCAGATCCGGGCAGGCGGTGACTTTGGCGAGCTGGCCAAGAAATACTCCGAGGACAGCACGGCCCAGGCGGGCGGCGAACTCGGCTGGCTTATTCACGGGCAGACAGTGCCGGAATTCGATTCCATGGCTTTTTCTTTGAAACCGGGCCAGGTGAGCGGCCTGGTCAAAACCGTGTATGGCATCCATATCCTCAAACTTGAGGACAAGCAGATGGCGCACTTGCAGTCCTTTGACGAGGTCAAGAATTCCATTCGCGGGGAGATGGAGAAGCAGCGGGTTGCCGACGCGCAGTCAACCTTGGCCAGCAACCTGGAATTGCAGCTCAAATCGAACCCGCAACAATTTCAGGACATTGCGCGCAAGGCGGGACTGGAACCCAAGGAGTCGCCCCTGTTCAAATACAGCCAGGCGATTCCCGACCTGGGCAAGACCGACGCCTTTGAAAATCTGGCCTTCCAGCTTCGTCTGAACGAAGTCGGCACGCCCATCGCCGTTCCCCGGGGGGCAGCGATTATCCAGTTGGTCCAAGTCGTTCCCGAGCACATTCCCGCCCTCGAGGAAGTGCGCCAGCAAGTGGAAGAGGACTATCGCCACGACCAATCCATCCAGTTGGCACAGGACAAGGCTAAGAAACTCGCGGAGCTGGCCAAAACGCAGGACTTTGACAAGGCGGCGAAATCCCTGGGCCTCACTCCCAAAATCAGTAAGGACTTCAGTGCGACAGATTACGTGGAAGGTGTGGGTAGTGGCTCCCAACTGGGCGATGCCTTCACCCTGAACCCCGGGCAAGTCAGCGGCGTCCTGCCCGCCGGCACCAACCAGGTGTTGTTCAAAGTGGTCTCGCACACGTCCGCCAATGATGCGGATTTTCTCGCCCAGCGCGACCAGCTCAGTGAGGAGTTGCTGGACCAGAAACGCGACTTGCAATTTGAGATCTATCGCCAGAACCTCAAGGAACAGTTCATTAAGTCCGGCAAGCTGAAGCTCAACAATGCCGGGATGCAGCAATTCCTGGCCTCCTACCAGGCGCAGTAGACGCGGAATAGATGTTAAGTGCCAGGGGTCAGGTGCTGGGCCTTATTAGAATACCGTCTATGCTCATCATCCGCCGCGTTCTAGTATTGGCTGTGCTCCTGGCCTGTTCCGGGGCTCTGTTGGCGCAGGATAATCCGGGGACGCGAGCGGCCACCCCTGCCAAAGCCAAGCCGCCCGCCAGCTCCCAAACCCCATCGCCGCCGCACAAATTCTGGGATACCGAGAACGTCTGTCTCTTAGCCGGTGTAGGCGCCACGCGCATGCTGGACTACGCTTCCACCCGGCACCTGCGTGATCAGGGGGATAACGAATGGCTGCTTTCCAACTCCATCGTTGATAACCGGCCACTCTTTGTGGGGATTGAACTGGCCGGGACCGCGGCCTCCATCGGCGTGTCCTACCTCTTTCACCGCACCGGCCACCACACCCTGGAGCGCTGGGTTTCCATTGCGCACATCGGCGTGGGCGTCGGCGGGTCCATTCACAACTACACCTTGAAGCCAGTGCCAATCAACGCGCAGCCTGTGGAATCCGGGGCTGGCGCAGACCTCGCCTCTTGGAGGTCTGCGGTTCGATAGGGATTGCAATTCAGGATCACCGCGCCGCAGACATTCAAAATCACCTCTGCGCCAGCCAGCGGTTTGTCTGTTGACAACACGATGTAAGTCTTATAGGCTAGATATGCGATAAAGGCTATGCGCCGGTCTGCCCTTATTTGCAACCCTCCAACGAGTGGCACTGTCATCGAACGCAGCCAAGAAGGAGGAGGATTCCCCCCCCTATGATATTTGATAAATCAGAATTTCTGTCCCGGTTGGAAGGCGACGAGTTATTGGGGAGCGAGATCATCGAAATGTTTCTGCAGGAATACCCCAAACTTCTGGATGGTATTCACCAAGCGGTTGAGCAGCGGAACGCCTCCTTGTTGGAACGGGCCGCGCACAGCCTGATGGGTTCCGTTGGAGATGTCGCCGCGCCCCAGGCGCTGGAGCACGCGCGTGCCTTGGAGCAAATGGCCAGGAAAGGTGATTGGGAAGGCGCCAACGCCGCACTGGTGCGCCTGGAAGTCGCGCTCGATCAACTGGCGCGCGAAATGCGCAATTCTGAGATAAGGGTTGCCTAAGGTGGGCAAGGGGTCCACCGCCGGAGGCGGGAAGTAATCCCCCACTGCCCAGGTTGACTTGGCCATTACCACACTTCAAAACTGATCACCTACCCAACCTGTACTTGGCCGGGAGGACTTTACTCCCATCGTGGCAAGCGCCCCCCTAACCAGAACATAATGCTCATTCATTACCAAACAACGATTGACGCGCGGAATGGGGTGGCGTATAGTCCGGAGATATAGCAGCGTCAGGCCGATGGGGAAGGGGGAGCCTTTCGGCCGGGCGGGCACAAAGTAATTTCCCCCCGCGCCCCTCGAGTTAGCGCCAGTCGAAGGGAAACATGAAGTTAGGCAGAAGTTCTGCATGCGGGTTCTGAAGGACTTCTTCGCCTGGAGTGACTGCGGTGGGCAATTATCTTAGCGCTCCGGGAATTGCTGTTTTCCTTACGGCTTTGGCAATGGTGCTGGCATCGGCTGGCCTCCTTGTCCTCTATTGGCGCGGGCGAAGCAAAATGCTGCGCCGCAACACGGAAGTCTTCTGGTTTTCCAGCCTCCACTTTTTCAGCAAAGAAATTTCCGAGTGTCGTGATCCGCAACAGATGGCGGACTACGCGCTTAACGGCGCCTTGGAGATGCTTGACGCGGAGCAGGGTTACGTGTTGCTCCATGAGGAGGGTGGCGAGGGCAAGGTACACTGCAGCATTCATGGAGTTTCTGCCCAGGGAGTGGAACGGTTAAGCCAGGATCCCCTGCGCCACTATCTGATTTCCAGTGGCGAGCGCTGGGGCGCGCTGATGGTCTTCCCTGACCTGCGCCGCTCGGACGCGGTCGCGGCCTGGCAGCGCGATTCTGTTTTCCACGAATTTTGCGATGTGGTGAGAAACGAAGGGCTGCGGACGCTGGTCGTCGTCGGGTTGCAGGTTCGGGAAAAGCCTTATGGCGCTCTGATCCTGGGGTTCCGCCGTCCCCGGAGTTTTGAGCCGCAGGAGCTGCGCGTGGCGCTGGCGATTGGCAACCAGGTGAGCGTGGCGGTGGAAAACTGGTCGCTGAACCGGGCGGCGGAGCGGCGCGACGAAGAGCTGAGAATCCTGCACCGGGTTGGCGAAGCTCTGCGCGCCACTTTTGATATGAACGCGCAAATTGAAATCCTCCGCCATGAGTTGAAAGGACTGATGGGGGCAACGAACTTTGGTTTGGCCTTGCAGGACACGGCGGAGGGGCCGCTGGATGTGGTGGTGCCCTTTGAGAAGGCCGGGCCGCAGGGCACCTTGCAAGGCGGGCCGGCGAGTTCGTTGGCGCAACACGTAAAGCGAACCCGGCAGCCGCTGCTGGTGGCGAGCGACGTTCCGGGAACGGCGCGGCGGTTGGGGTTGGCGGCCATGAATCCGCGCATCAAGACCTGGGGAGGGGTGCCCCTCCATTTCTCCGATGGATCGATGGGGGTGCTGGCGGTGGCCGATTTGGAGCGCGAGCACGCGGTCACCAAGTCGCAATTCGAGCTGGTGCAAGTGCTGGCCCAGGAGGCTGCCGTGGCGGTGGAAAACGCCCGCCTGCTCAAACGTGAGCAGCGCCGCTCGAGCCACCTGGAATTGCTGAACGAACTGGGACGCGAAGCCAGTTCGGATTTGGACCCCCCCCAGGAGTGGTTGCCCAGGATTTGCCGCCAAATCCGCACTGCCTTTGGTTACGACCTGGCACGGATTGAAATGATGGACCCGGCACACGAGGAATTGGTGGTGGAGGCGGAAGCAGGATACGGTTCCGAACTGATGGGCCGCCGCATTCGCAGGGGAGAAGGCCTATCGGGTACGGCGGCGGATTCGGGCGAGCCCGTGTTGGCAAACTCCGTGGGGAAAGAGCCGCGCTACGTTGCCCTTCATCCCGGCATCCGAGCGGCGCTGAGCCTTCCGCTGAAGTACCGCGAGGAATTGCTGGGCGTTCTCAGCCTCGAGAGCCGGCAGGCCTACGCCTTCTCACAGCAGGACGTGCTCACCTTGCGAACCCTGGCGGACCAACTTTCCATTGCCCTGCACAACGCCCGCGCCTATCAGGTGGCACTCGAGCAGGCCATCACCGACGGTCTGACGGGATTGAAGACCCATCGTTTCTTCATGGAAGCACTTGATCGTGAGTGGCGCCGCTCCACACGTTCCGGCCACATGTTCTCCCTGATTATGCTGGACTTGGATGGGTTCAAGCAGGTTAATGACCGGCACGGTCATTTGGAAGGTGACAAGGTTCTGGCCGCGGTGGCCAATCTGCTCAATGACCGCGTGCGGCAATCGAATGTGGTGGCGCGCTATGGGGGCGACGAGTTTGCCATCATGTTGCCGGAAACGCGCACCGAGCAGGCGGAAACACTGGCGGAGCGTCTGCGCGCGAGCCTTGAAGCGGATGGCTATCTGGCCGCCCACGGCGTGACCGCCAGTTTCGGAATTGCGACTTTCCCCGTGCATGGCCCGACCCAGGAGGAAATCCTGCGCGTGGCGGATTACGGCATGTACCTTGCCAAGAATGAGAAGGGTAATCGCGTGCGGGTGGCGTCCCTGATTATCGCCTCAGCGCAGGGCGACTGGGAGCGCCAATTTGTCGAGGCCTGCCTGGGCGTCACCATGAAGCGCAAGTTCTCGACCGGGCCGGAGGCATTCGATCATTACCTGAAGCACTTCCAAGACCTCATGCTGAAGAGTAACGGTGAGGCTCTGTCCTTTCTGGATGCCGTGGCCGCTCTGGCTTTTGCCATCGATGCCAGGGACAATTACACGCAGGTTCATTCGCAGACCGTGTCCCGGCTCGCCGCGCAGATCGCACGGCAGATGGGCCTGCCGGATGCGGAGATTGAGGAAATTCGTCTGGGCGGCATTCTTCACGATATTGGTAAGATTGGCGTGCCGGATGCGATCTTTTACAAGCCCTCACGTTTAACCCCGGAAGAGTTCGACATGATGAAGAGCCACACCTTGCTGGGCGTGAAAATTCTCGAGCCCCTCAAGGTGAAGCCCATCGAAGGGATTCGCGGCATGGTGCGGCATCATCATGAGATGCTTGACGGCACAGGCTATCCCGACCGCCTGAAGGCCGACAAGATCCCGCTGGGGGCGCGAATTATCACCGTGGCGGACTGCTTCGAAGCCATGGTATCCGAACGGCCTTACAAGCGCGCGCGCAGCATGGATGAGGCGCTGGAGGAATTGTACCGCTGCCGCGGAACGCAATTCGATCCCGAGATCGTAGAAGCCTTCGTCCGCTCCCGGGAAAATACCAGTGATTCCGCCCCTCGTGGCGACGTGGAAGACCCCCTGATCAATTAATCGGGTGAACGGGATCGGGAGATCAGATGATCGGGAGATCGGGTGAGCATGAGGCAAATTCAATCTTCATGGTTCTATGTTCTCCCGATCACCCGATCACCGGATCACCCGATTCGATCAAAGGCCTTCCTAACAATGGGAAACGAGTGGGGCGGTAAGCTTCTATCGGCCGGGAAGTTGAACCCTTCAGGATGAGGTCCGCAATAATTTCCGCCGTTACCGGCGCCAGCAGGATGCCGTTGCGGAAGTGGCCGGTGGCGAAGACCAGGTTTTCAATCTCTCCATAACCCAGAATGGGCAAGTGGTCCGCCGTGTCGGGGCGCAGGCCGGCCCATGCGCGCAGGAAGCGGAACCCGCTCGCGAGCGGGGCCAGGCGCACCGCGCCTTCGAGTATGGAGAGCAGTCCTTTTGCCGTCACCGTCTTTTCGAAGCCGGTGTATTCCGAGGTCGTGCCCGCCAGCAGGCGCCGCTCCGGGCGGGGCACCAGGTAATGAATCCCCGAGCGCACCACGAACGGCAACTCGCGCTGGACCTCGAACTCCATCATCTGCCCGCAGCAGGGAGTAACCGGCACGTGGAGCCCCAGCCCCTCGGCCACCTCGCCTGACCAGCATCCCGCCGCCAGGACGTAGATCTTGGCGGTAAATCTCGCTTCGTTTCCCGCTACGATGCTCTCGATGTGGGCGTCTTTGGTGTGGAACTTGTGCACCGCCAGCCCTGCTTCAAAGCGCACGCCGGCGCGCTGGCAGGCAATCAGCAACGCGCGCATCAGCCGCTCATTGTCAATCCAATGATCATCGGGGATAAAAAGGCCGCTGCGAACCTGTGGGGAAAGCCCCGCCATGCGGTTGTGAAGCTCTGTTGCCACCAGGGGTTGGATGGTGAAGCCCTGCGCGGTCTGCGTGCGGTGGACTTCCGTAAGCTCTTCCTCGTACGCTTCGTCAAACGCCACCAGCAGGGCGCCGTCGCTGCGATAGCCGGCATGATGGCCGCTGGACTCTTCCACCTCGGCCGCGAAGCCACGGTAAAGATTGCGGCTGGTAACGCACAGCTCCGAGAACGTCCGGGGCGCCACCATCTCGCCCAGGGGAGCGAGCATGCCCGCCGCCGCGGAGCTGGCTTCCGCTCCGGGTTCGGCGCGGTCGAGAACAGTGACCTCCATCCCGGCCTGCGCCAAACGCCAGGCGATCGAGCAACCGATGATCCCGCCACCGATGATCAATACATCAGCAGCGCGTGAAGAATGCTCAGTCATGAATTGACGGGTCCCCGGTTTCCAGTTTTCGCCAAGCGAGCCGGGTGGTCAAGAGGATTCTATGCGTCTTCGAATTTGGTTCAGCTTCCGGGGCATGGGAACACAGGTGGCGGGGTAAACCCGCCGCGACATCACATGATGAGGAACATTTAATGCAAGTTCCTCCCACTTCTGCCGATAACAAAGATTGAACAACGTGTGTCGAGGTTGCCGCGGGGACTTTCTGGACAAGGAGTACTTTGCATGCAGGATAATTCGCTCAATGCTACAACGAACGTAACCCCGGATGCAGCCCATCGGCTGGCTTGGGAGGCAGCAACCAACCCTTGGGCCGGGGAGGCCGCGCCTGCCGACACCCTTCCCGCTCGTTTCTTCCCCGACATGGAAGCTCTCGACCGGGGAATGCAGGGGGCTTATCTTGGGCGGATAAAAGATTGGGCAGTTGAGCCAGAGGCTCCGCCATGGACCGGATGGACGCTGGTCACAATATGGACCGGGGCCTTTGTGGGAAGCTGGGTCCTCGCCATCGGCTGCGTGGTATTAGCCCGCGCCCTTCTGACATAAATCATCGGGTGATCGGGAGATCGGGCCTACGCCCGCCGAAGTCGCCGACGCACCATAGCCGCTATGACGACGGTGCGGGCTTCGGCCCGCAGGCGGGTGAATGACCGCTCGCTCGACACTGCCCTCTCAAATCTGAAATCTGCAATTTGCCATTCCTAAGCGTGCGCCCCTGCTCGTCACTCATCACTCGCCACTGCTCTTTTGACCCCGGACTTCGGACCTCGGACTCCGGACTGGGTTTCCAGCCACTAACCACTAAGCACTAGCCACTGTTTTTCCGACCTCGGACTTCGGACTCTGCTTCCCGCCCCGGCGCTACCGTGCAGGAGAAAAGCCCACGGTCACTAGCATGAACCCCAATCGTGAGACA